>JBIODO010000305.1:0-5243 GCA_044445225.1 Burkholderiales bacterium | reverse complement strand
ACGCACTTGCGCAGGATCGCCTCGGCCGCCTGGCCTTCGGGCGTGCCTTTGAACTCGGGGCTGAGATTGGTTTGCATCGGCTCTCGAAGCCGCCTCAGCGCTCAGGTCGGTGCGCCGCGGCGCCATCGCGATGAGTTGCGCCTGCCGTCACAGCAGCGTGTAGCTCAGCACCCAATAGTGCGTGTGCTCGTGCCAGTGCGCGTCGCGAACGCGATCGCCGATCGCCGCCAGCGCGCCTTGGCGATCGGGGAAATTCTTCACCACCTCGTGCACGCTGCCGTCGTCGAGCGTGCGGCGCTGGTAGGTGTTGCCTTCGTCATCACGCCGCGAGATCGCGGTGCTGCTGCCGGCGACGAAGCGGTTGTCGAGCAGCACCACGCGGGCACCCGGTTGCAGCCGCGCGTGCAGCAGCGCGAGCCAAGCGGGCAGCCGCGCCAGCGGCACGTGGCTCCACCAGAAGCCGGCGAAAGCGCCGTCGAAGCGCTGCGCTTCGATGCCTGCCAGCGTGTAGGCATCCACCACCGCAAAGCGCACGCTGGCCGGCATGGCCTTGGTCTTGGCGATCGCCAGTGTCTCGGGGTTCAGGTCGGTGGCCAGCCAGCTGGCGGCCAGGCGCGCGCCGTGCGGCGTCCACCAGCCGGTGCCGCACGCCACTTCGAGCACGTGGCGGCCGGCGAACGGCGCGGCCAGGGCCGACTCCATCGCGCGCAGATCGCTCTGACGCTCGGGCTTGTAGTAGACGCGTTCGTACACCAGCGCACGTTGCGCGTAGTACTGGCGCATGCTCTCTTCGGTGGCGGGTGCGGTGTCGGTCGTCATCACAGGTCGGGGATCAGTCGTCCGGGGTTGAAGATGCGGTCGGGATCGAAGCGGGCCTTCAGCTCGCGATGGATACGCAGCAGCGGCGGCGCCAGCGGCGTGAACGCGCCATCGCGCTTGCTGCCGCGAAACTCAGTGGCGTGGCCGCCGTGCGAGGCCGCCAGCGCACGCATCGTCGCTGCATCGGCCTGGTTGACGACCCAGCGCAGCGCGCCGCCCCATTCGATCAGCTGCGCGCCCTTGGTGGCCAACGGCGGCGACGCCGGCGCCACCGACAGCCGCCACAGCGTGGCACCGCCGCGAACGGCCTCGAGGGCGGCGACGAAGAATTCATCGCGCTGGTCGCGCAGGTCGTTCCAAAAGCGATCGGCGGCCGCCGCGTCGATGCGCTCGCCGCCCAGGCCGTGCGCGGCCGCACGCACCGCGGCTTCAGCGCCCGCCAGCTGCACCACCAGCATGTCGTTCCACCATGCACTCGCACGCAGCGGCAGCGGTTGTGCCGCCCATTGCTGCAGCTGCTGCAGCGCGCGCGGCTCGCGCCACTCGAAGCGCAGCGTGGCGCGCGCCGGCGGCAGTGGCAACACCTTCAGCGAAACTTCGACGATCGGGCCGAGGATGCCCAGCGACCCTGCGAGCACCCGCGCGATGTCATAGCCGGCCACGTTCTTCATGACCTCGCCGCCGAAGCGCAACAGTTCGCCCTGCGCATCGAGCAGCGCAGCGCCGAGCACGTAGTCGCGCACCGCGCCGACCGCAGCGCGCGACGGACCCGACAAGCCGGCGGCGACCATGCCGCCCACCGTGCCGAGCCGCGGCGCGGTGCCCGCGTCGACGGCGGCGCTTTCGATCGCGCTGTGAAAGCGCGGCGGCTCGAAGGCCAGGCATTGCCCTTGCGCGGCGAGCACCGCCTCCAGCTCGGCCAGCGGCGTACCTGCACGCGCGGTGACCACCAGCTCGGTGGGCTCGTAGTGCGTGATGCCGGCCAGCAGCGTCATGTCCAACGGCTCGCCGCGCGGGGCCTCGCCGTAGAAGGCCTTGCTGCCGTGGCCATGCAGGCACAGCGGCGTGCGCGTGTCGCGAGCCGTGAGCACGTGATCGATCAAGCGCCGCAGGGCGGGGTCGTCGTTCATCGTCGCAGCGGCGGTCAGAAGCGCTCCAGCTCGGGGAACGGCAGCAGGCCCTTCTTGACATGCATGCGCCCGTACTCGGCGCAACGGTGCAGCGTCGGGATCACCTTGCCCGGGTTCAACGTGCCCGCCGGATCGAACGCCGCTTTGACGCCGAGCATCAGCGCACGCTCCTGCTCGCTGAACTGCACGCACATCGAATTGAGCTTTTCGACGCCCACGCCGTGCTCGCCGGTGACGGTGCCGCCGAGCGCCACGGAGAGCTCGAGGATCTCGGCGCCGAAGGCCTCGGCGCGGCGCAGCTGGTCGGCGTCGTTGGCGTCGAACAGGATCAGCGGGTGCAGGTTGCCGTCGCCAGCGTGGAAGACGTTGACGCAGCGCAAGCGGTGTTGCTGCTCCATCTGCGCGATCGCGCGAAGCATCTCGGCCAGCCGCTTGCGCGGAATGGTGGAGTCCATGCACATGTAGTCGGGGCTGATGCGGCCCGATGCCGGGAACGCGTTCTTGCGGCCGCTCCAGAACTTCAGGCGCTGCGCCTCGTCGCGGCTCACCTCCAGCCGCGTGGCACCGCTGCTGGCCAGCACCGCCTGCATGCGGGCAATCTCTTCGTCGACCTCTTCGGGCGTGCCGTCGCTCTCGCACAGCAGGATCGCTGCAGCGTCGAGGTCGTAGCCGGCGTGCACGAAGGCCTCGACCGCAGCCGTCATCGGCTTGTCCATCATCTCCAGGCCGGCGGGGATCAGCCCTGCGGCGATGATCGACGCCACCGCGTCGCCGGCCTTGGCAATGTCGTCGAAGCTCGCCATCAGGCAGCGTGCCAGGCGCGGCTTGGGCAGCAGCTTGACCGTCACCTCGATGATCACGGCCAGCATGCCCTCGCTGCCCACCACCAGCGCCAGCAGATCGAGGCCCGGCGCATCGAGCGCATCGGCGCCGAATTCGATCGGCTCGCCGTCGACTGTGAAGCCGCGCACCTTCAGCACGTTGTGCAGCGTCAGGCCGTACTTCAGGCAATGCACGCCGCCGGAGTTCTCGGCCACGTTGCCGCCGATCGTGCACGCGATCTGGCTCGATGGATCGGGCGCGTAGTACAAGCCGTGCGGTGCCGCCGCCTCGCTGATCGCCGCGTTGCGCACGCCGCATTGCACGACCGCCGTGCGCGCGGCCGCATCGACGCGCACGATGCGATTGAACTTGGCCAGCGACAGCGTCACGCCCAGTGCGTGCGGCAGTGCGCCGCCTGACAGGCCGGTGCCCGCGCCGCGCGCCACCACCGGCACCTGCAGCGCGTGGCAGGCCTTCAGCAGTGCAGCCACCTGCTCTTCGGTCTCGGGCAGCGCCACCACCAGCGGCTGCTGCCGGTACGCGGTGAGGCCGTCGCACTCGTAGGGCACCGTGTCCTCGCGCCGCCACAACAGCGCATGCGCTGGCAGCACCGCGCTCAACGCGGCCACCACGTCGCCCTGGCGCCGCACACGCTCGTCGGGCGCGACGGTTGCGGGCTCAGACATCGACGGCGTCATGCCGGCACTGTAGCGTGTGCGCCAGCGTGCGCCCGGCTGCCGAGCGCTAGTCGAGAAACGCGGTCAAGACGCCGGTATAGCCGTACAAGTGATGGTGCGCGATCTCGCCGGCGGCATAGAAGCCCACCAACGGCACGTCGCCCAAGGCGCGTCGCACCGTCTGCAACTCCGCCGAGGGCGCGCCGAAGTGCGCGCCACCGCGGCCGGTGCACGACACGTAGATCGCGCCGGCGATGCGTCGCGGCGCGCGCGCGGCCTGTGCGGCGCCGCTCTCGGCTTCTTCGCGCAGCTCGCTGCACACCCGCACCAGATCGCGCCGCGCGGCCTCGACGTCCCGCGTGCAAAACGCGAGCTGGGCGCCGGGCTCCACGAGGTCGGCCACCGCGATGCCTTGGCGCGCAGGGTCCAGGCCGATCAGGTGGCGCACCCGCGTGTCGGCACCGAACTGGCCGCCGCGCGCCAACGCTTGATCGCCCTCGTCGGTGAGGCCGACCAAGGTTCGCCGCAGTGCAGCGACGACCTTGGGCACGTCGCTGAGATCCACGCCGAGCTCGGCCAGCCACAGCGGCAGCGCGGGCGCGCCGTCGAGCGCCAGCACGAGGTTGCCCTCGACGGCAGTGACACGGCGCGGCCTGGACAGCGGCTGGCAGCCTTGCGTGACGCGCGACAGCAGCGGCACGTCGCGGCCGAAGGCCACCCCAGACAAGCCGCCCTCGAACACGCCATCGGCCAGCGTGAGCGTGCGCGCGCGCGAGCTGGCCAGGCCGCCGAACAGGTAGCCCGACGGCAGGCGCTCGCTCAGCTCGCCGATCAGCGCGGCCAGGTCGTGCGTCGCCGGGTCGGCATGGACGAGCGCCGCCCACGCGTCATCGCGCGCCAGCGGCGCGCGGCCATGGAACAGCGAGAAGCTCGTGCGCGGCAGGTCGCACAGCATCAGCGCCAGGCCGGGCTCGTCGAAATATTCCACGCCGGTGGCGGCCACGCCGATGCCCACACCGCCGGTCACGGCCATGCCCGGCCAAGCGGATCGCAGGGCGTCGAGCATCGACTCGGCGCGCCCCGCATGGTGGTCGCTGAAGTACAGAAAACCAAGTGTCGGTTGAAAGGGTGCGTGTTTGGACACCGCGCTGCGCAACTCGTCGTTGACGCGCGCCAGCGCCCGCAGGCCGTCGGCATGGGCCGCGTGGGCGTGAAAGAAGGTGGTGCCCATGCGAAGCCGCTGGGTGTGCGGGCCGCGCGGTCAGCGTGAGGCGCGCTTAGCCGCCCGACGCGGCGGCTTGGCCGCAAGTTGCACGGCGTCGCGCGCTGCGCGCGCCGCCGCGGCCGGCAATGCGGCGGCTTTCTTCAGTGTCTTGCCAGCGGCATCGAGTGAGGGCTTGGCCATCGCGCCGGCAAATTGCTTGGCAGCATCGGTGCCGCCGTCCTTCATTGCCTGCACGGCCAGCTGCGTGAACTGCTGCGTCAGCGCGCCCCACCATTGCATGGGGTCGACCACGCCGGCTGCGGCCGGCGCTGTGGCGCTCTTGTCGCCGCGCCCGGCCTTGCCCGGCGACGCTGCGGGCTCGCCACCGCCGGGAGCGGCCGGTGCGCGCAGTTTCATCGCCTGGCCGAGGTCGCTCACGGTGACGTTCATCGTCTTCAACGTCGACAACGTCATGCGCTGCACTTCGAGCGCCTGAATGGTCGCGGCCAGCATGCGGGCGTTCTGCTCGAGCCAGAACTGCACGGTGCGCAACTCTTCGATGCGCTTGTCCAACTCCACAGGGTCCAGTGT
>JBIODO010000304.1:0-5268 GCA_044445225.1 Burkholderiales bacterium | reverse complement strand
GCGGCCATGGCGCGCCGCCAGCTCCTCGATGCGCAGGCTCGCGAAGTACCCGTACGACGACAGGAAGTCGAAGTAGAAATCGATCGGCTCGCGCGCCGTGGCCATCGCTACCGCTCCGGTCAGTGGATGGCGGCGTACATGATCTTCTCCTCGGTCGCGTCGAGCGCCGAGAACTCTTCCACGACCTTGCCCATGCGCTGCACCAGGATGCGGTCGGACAGCGACATCACCTCGGGCAGGTACGACGAGATCACCACCACCGCCTTGCCCTCGTCGGCCAGCCGGTTGATCAACTGGTGGATCTCGCTGATGGCGCCGACGTCGACGCCGCGCGTCGGCTCGTCGAAGATGATCAGCTCAGGCTCCTGGATCAGCGACTTGGCGATCACCACCTTCTGCTGGTTGCCGCCGGACAGCTCGATCGCCTTGACGTCCTTGCCGATGGCGCGGATGTTCAGTTTCTTGATCCACTGTTCGCCGACCGTCGCGGCTTCGCTCTTGGACACCAGCGTGCGCTGGCCGCGCAGCTTGGCCAGCAGGCCGAGGTAAATGTTGTCGGCGACCGACCGGGTCTCGAAGAAGCCTTCGATTTTGCGCTCTTCGGTGACGTAGGCGATGCCGTCGCGCACCGCGGACGCCGGCACGAAGTAGCGCACCGGACGGCCGTTGAGCAGCACCTCGCCGCCGTGCATGAAGTCGCGCTTGGCGATGCCCGCCACGACTTTGAAGGTTTCGGTGCGCCCCGAGCCCACCAGGCCGAACACGCCGGTGATCTGGCCGGCGAACACCGACAGCGAGTTGTTCTTCACCATCGCCGCCATGCGCAGGTTCTGCACCGACAGCACGCGCCGGCCCTGCGGCCGCACGCTGGTCTTGCGCTGGCCATAGAGCGTTTGCGAGAGGTCGCGGCCGACCATCGCTTGCACGATGCGCGCGCGGTCGAACTTGTGCGTCTCGTCGGTGACCACGTGCTTGCCGTCGCGCAGGATAGTGATGCGGTCGGACACCAGGAGCGCCTCTTCGAGCGCGTGCGAGATGAAGATCACCGAGACGCCACGCTTCTTAAGGTTCGCGATGAGGTCGAAGAAGTACTTCTTCTCCTCGGGCGTCAGACTCGCGGTGGGTTCATCGAAGATGATGACCTTGGCGTTGTGCAGCACCGCGCGCGCAATCTCGACCATCTGCTTTTGCGCGGCGCCGAGGCGGCTCACCACCGCAGTTGGGTCGACGTCGAACTGCAACGACTGCATGAACTGCTGCGCCGCGATGTAGATGCCGCGCAGCCGGTTGAAGTAGCGTTCGCGCCCGAGGTAGAGGTTCTGCGCCACCGTCATCGTCGGCACCAGGCTGGTCTCCTGGAACACCATCGCGATGCCGAGGTCGCGCGCCTCGGTCGGGGTGCGCGCGTTAACGCTGCGGCCTTCGACCAGCATCTCGCCCGACGTCAGGTTGACCACGCCGGCCATCACCTTGGTCAGGGTCGATTTGCCGGCGCCGTTCTCGCCGACGATGGCGTGCACTTCGCCGGGCAGCAGCTCGAAGTCGACGTCCTCGATCGCCGGCACGCCGGCGTATTTCTTGGTCGCCTTCTTCAGCGCGAGGATCGCGGTGGTTGTGCTCATGAGGCAGCCAGACTCGCTTGTGCCGCGGCGATCGACAGCCGCAGCAGCCGGCGCCGGCCCTTGCACAGCAGGTAGAGCCAGCCGTCACGCTCGACCGCGGCCACGATGCCATGGTGCTTGCCATCGAAGCGGCTGTGCAGCGAGTAGCGGATCAGGCCCCGGTCGTCGAGGCGGATCACGAGCCCGTACGAGCGCGGCGGCGCCCACGGCTTGACCACACCCATCGTCTTCAGGTGCGCGCCTTGCATCGGCTCGAGGTAGGTGTTGCCCGAGGTCAACGAGGGCGCGATCCAGTAGCGCGGATCGATTTCCTTGAGCATGCGTTTGCGAAAAGCCGGCTCGCGCAGCACGAACTCGACCAGCTGCGTGCGCAACGTGAAGCAGGTGAGCCACCAGCCGCCGCCAGCGGCCGGCGCGAGGCGCGACGGATAGCCGGGTAGACCATCGACCACCGCGCGGCCGCTTTGCGCGCCGCCGATCTGTACGACGCGGTGGCGCCAGCTTTCGCAGACCCAGGCCTCATCGTTGCCGGCCACGCCGACACCGAAGGCATAGGCCAGCCCGGCGGCGCGCTCGCGCGAGCTGCCGTCGGCGAGGTTGAACTCGATCAAGCGGCCGCTGCGGCCGAGCTCCATCACGTCGTGCTTCCAGCGCTCGGGCGGTTGCGTCTGCGAGCCGTCGGTCGCCCACAATCGACCACCGGTTGCGCCCGCCAGCGCATTGACGGCGTTCAAGCGCTGGCCGCCTGCCGCATCGAAGCGACGGCCATCGTGTGGCCCTCCGAGCACGCGCACCTCGCGGCCGCCGAGCGCCACCGCGATGCCGCCACCCGGCAGGCAGGCCAGCGCGCTGATCGGGCCTTCGAACGCATGCACGACGGTGTGGCCGCCCGTGCCATCGAAGCGGAGCACCCGCGCACCATCGGCGACGAAGAGCATCGTGCCATTGCTCGCCAGGTCTTCCGGCGCATCGAGCTCGGCAACGACCTCGGCGTCTTCGATCAGACGGTTGGACTTCAGCGCACCATCGAGCACCGGCACGCTGATCGCCGCGTCGCCACGACCGAGCAGGCGGCCACCCCACTGCCGGATGGCGTCGGCGACGCTCATGCTGCCTTCCTCCAGCGCCGCTCGTACTGCACGAAGCTCGGGTCCGCGCCCGGGATCTTGTATTGCCCAACGCGGTTGTTCATGATGCCGCCGAGGTACAGGTAACCGCGGTGCTCACGCATCGAGGTGATCATCGGGTGGTTTTCGCCGCCCAGATCCCACAGCGTTTCGAGCACCTCGCCGCGCTCGTTGAACTTCAGCACGCAGCCGGTGTTGATGTTGGGGAACAGCCACTCGTCGCGCGGCACGCGCTTGGCCATGCGGCGACGAAAGCCCGGCATCTTCCACGCCAGGTCGAGCGCCGGGCAGCGCATGCCGACCAGCGACATCCAGTAGTGGCCGTCGGAGGAGTTGTTGATGTTGTCCGGGAAGCCCGGCAAGTTGTCCAGCAACAGTTCGGTGGTGCCTTTTTTCGGCCCGTCGAACCAATGGCGCTTGACGGTGCAGCCCCAGGTCTCGGCGAACAGGAACGACTGGCCGTCGCTGGCGATGCACACGCCATTCGGGAACTTCAGATCGCGCAGCACGGTGTGCGTCTTGCCGGTGCGCGTGTCGTAGCAAATGATGCGGCCGTTGCCGCGCGCTTCGAGCCCGTCGGTGGCCCACTCGTGCATCTCGTAGCGCACAGTGGCCTCGGAAAAGAAGATGCGCCCGTCGTCGGAAATGTCGAGGTCGTCGGCCAGGCGCAGCCGGCTGTCGTCGTTGACCGACGAATAGCTGCGGTTGGTTTCGTCGGTGACCTTCTCGACCTTGCGCTCGGGCGTCACCCGGTAAAGCCCCATGCCGCCGATGCACACGTACAGGTTGTCGTGCTTGTCGAAGGCCATGCCCAATGGCGTGCCGCCGATGTGCGCGAAGATTTCCATTCGCTGGTAGTCGGGCGGAAAGAAACGCACGATGTCGCCGTGGCGCGAGCCGGCGTACAGGTTGTCGTTGCGGTCGAGGATCACGTCTTCGGGGCCCTCGATGCGGCCCAGCCCGATGACGTTGACGCTCTTGAGTTTGTCGTTCAGCGCCCACGGCGTGCCGCAGTCGGGTGCGGTCGACGGCGCGGGCGGCATGCCGTGGTATGTCGGGCTGACGTAGACCTTGTTGACGATGCGGTCCTTGTTCTTCAACCAGCGAATGTCGACCATCGCGGCCAGCAGCAGGATCGTGGCCAGCACCATGCGGTTGTAGCCGCCGTGCAGCGACATCGTGGTCAGGCCGTTGACGATCAGCAGCACGATCAGCGTGCCCACCAGCGCCTTCATCACCGAGCCCTTGCCGCCGCCGAGGCTGATGCCGCCGAGCACACACGCCGTCAGCACGGTGACCTCCAGGCTGACGCCGATGTCGCCGCCGGCGGTGGCCAGCCTCGAGGCGAAGAAGATGCCGCCGACCGACGTGAGCACGCCGCCGGCCAGGTAGCACAGCGCCACCGTGCGCCGCACCGGGATGCCGGTGTTGTAGGCCGAGCGCCGCGAGCCGCCGATCGCGATGACGTGCCAGCCGGGGCGCAGGCGCGTCAGGAAGATGTGCCCGAACAACGCGACCAGCGCATACGCGAACACCACCGTCGGCACGCCGAACCAGGCGCCGCTGCCGATGAAATCCCACACCTTCGAATCGGGAAACCCGGCGGCGATCAACGTCGAATAGTCCGCGATCAGCAGGTCGTACAGCGCGCGGTAGATGATCAGCGTGATCAGCGTGGTGAGGAAGGCGCGCAGTCTGAAGTAGCCGATCAGCACGCCGTTGATGGCGCCCAGCACGGCGCCGAACACCAGCGTGGCGGCAACTGCCCCGGCCACCGGCCACTTCAGCACGTGCATGAAATACAAGGCGCAGAAATTCGTCAGCGCGAACATCGACCCCACCGACAGGTCGATGCCGCCGACGATCATCACCAGCGCCATACCGAGCACGATGAAGCCGATCTCGCCCGCCTGCCGCCCCGTGTCGGCCAGGCTCGCGGCCGACAAGAAGTTCGGTATCGCGCTGGAGAGCATCAGCGCGACCCCGATCAGCACGACCCCCGGGATGGCGGTCTCCATCCAGCGCTTGGCGAGGATCTCGCCCAGCACGTGGTCGGGCCACCCCCGGCAGCGCAGCGCGGTCAGCCGCTCGCCCAGCGTGAGCGTGGGTGCATGGGGCAGGTCGGCCAGCGGCGACGCCGCGGCCGAGGTCAGCGACTGGTCCATGCGGCGCGCGGGTCAGCTCTTGCCGAGCTTCCAGCATGTCCCCTCGACCGCGGCGTTGGCCTTGGTGATCGGGATCAGCGTGGTGTAGATCGAGCCCTTCGCATCGTTGTGCTTGCCCTTGTTCTGCAGCAGCCACTTGATCTGCGCTGCCATGTTGCTCGCCTGGGTGGGCACGTCGTAGCTGATGTCGAGGTCGAAGGCGCCGCTCTTGACCTGGTCGCAAGCGCCCTTCTGCTCGCCGCCGCCCGAGGTCGCGAGGAAGACCTTGCCCGTGAGGCCCGCTTCCTTGATCGCCGCCGCGGTGCCCGAGTCCATGCCGTCCCAGAAGCCGACGATGCCGCACAGGTCTGGGTC
>JBIODO010000303.1:0-5276 GCA_044445225.1 Burkholderiales bacterium | reverse complement strand
GTGGCCCATGGTGCCGGGGCTGTCGATCAACAGCGCACTGGGCACGCCGCCGCGCTGGCGGTTGAACGCTTCGGCCGGCGCGGGTGCCAGGTAGTCGCCACGCGACGGATGGGTCGACAGCACGCTCAGCCAGACGATGCCCTTGCCGGTGGCCCAGCGCTGCAACTGCGGCATGCGGCCGCTGGCGTATTGCGCGGCGGCAAACGGGCACGACGTGCTGGTCCATTCCAGCACCACGGTCTTGCCTTTGAACTCGGCCAGCGTGCGCTGGCGTCCGGAGCTGTCGGGCACGCTGAACGGCGGCGCGGGCTTGCCGAGTTTTGCGGCCGGCGCGGGCTCGGCCTCGGCGCACTGGCCCCACAAGGCAGCCCAGGCGGCCGCCCCACCCGTGAACAGAAAGAGTCGCCGGCTCATCGCGTGCTCCCTTCGACTTGCAGCATGCCGCGGCAGACGCAACTGTAGAACCTTCTGGCGCCGAGGTGTGGGCGGGCGCGGGCACGGCCCGTTGATGGCCTTGCGTGGCGCGAGCGCAATGGGCACGCTGCCGGCACAATCGCGCGCTTTGGCAGAGCGCAGAGAAGACCATGATCACCGCCGACTACCTGATCACCTCGCTCATCGTCGTGCTGATTCCGGGCACCGGCGTCGTCTACACAGTGTCGACCGGCCTCGCGCGCGGCCGGCGCGCCAGCGTGTACGCGGCGCTCGGCTGCACGGCGGGCATCGTGCCGCACCTGCTGGCCACTGTGGTCGGCCTGGCCGCGCTGCTGCACATGAGCGCGCTGGCGTTCCAGTTGCTCAGGTTCGCCGGAATGGCGTACCTGTTCTACCTGGCATGGGCCACCTGGCGCGACAAGCAGGCGCTGTCGGTGGCCGGGCAACCCGGCGCGCTCGACGGCAAGGGCATCGCGATCAAGGCGTTCCTGATCAACATTCTGAACCCGAAGCTGTCGATCTTCTTTCTGGCCTTCTTGCCGCAATTCGTGGCGAGCGATGCGTCGTCGCCGCTGCCGCAGTTGCTGCTGCTGAGCGCCGTCTTCATGGCGATGACGTTTGCCGTGTTCGTGGTCTACGGGCTGCTCGCTCACGCGTTTCGCCGGGCGGTGATCGATTCGCCGCGCGTGCAAGCGTGGCTGCGCCGCGGCTTCTCGGCTGCGTTCGCAGGGCTTGGCCTGAACCTGGCATTGTCGGAGCGTTGACGTGGCTTGCTAAGCTCGCGGCTGCAGGAGAGCACAGGTCATGCCGTACGTCGTGTCGCCGAGAGCGATTGCCGATTCGCTCACCGAACTATGGTCGCCGCGGGTGGTGGCCGAGCTCGACGATTCCTATGTCAAGGTGGCCAAGGTCAAAGGCACCTTGACCTGGCACGCGCACGACAACGAAGACGAACTGTTCTTCGTCCTCAAGGGCAGGCTGCGCATCGAACTCGAATCGGGCGCAGTCGAGTTGCGCGAGGGCGAGGCCTTCGTGGTGCCCAAGGGCGTGCGCCACAACCCGGTGGCCGATGAGGAGTGCCACGTCATGCTGATCGAGCGCAAGACCACGCTGCACACCGGCAGCGAAGTGACCGACAAGACGCGCAGCGTGCAGGACCAGTTGCGCCCGGTTTGAGTGCGCAGCACATCGTCATGAACGACAGCGACCGCCCGCCCGTGCAGGCGCATCAGCGCTTCGTGGCCGATCGGGTATCGTTCCAGGGCCTGGACCTGCGCGAGCGCTTCGAGCGCATTCATGCCACCAACCTGTGGGGCGCGGCCACCTCGGTGTCGGGTTTGGGTTCGGAGCAGCCGGCCATTGCCGCGTTGGCCGCCGGGCTGCCGCCGCTGCTGCGCGAGCTCAAGGTGACATCGCTGCTCGATGCACCGTGCGGTGACGCGGCATGGATCAATCGCATCGACCTGGCGGTCGACTACATCGCCGTCGACATCGTGCCGGCCATCGTCGAGGGCCTGCAGCGGCGCGCTGCGACGGGCGAGCTGAAGGGCCGCTACCAGGTTGCCGACATCACGCTCGACCCCTTGCCGCACGCCGATGCCGTGCTGTGCCGTGATTGCCTGGTGCACCTGTCGTTTGCCCACATCCGGCGCGTGCTCGACAACGTGCGCAGCTCGGGGGCGCGCTGGCTGATCACCACCACCTTCACCGAGCTGCAGACAAACCACGATTGCGAAGACGGCGACTGGCGCGCGCTCAACCTGTGCCGGCCGCCGTTCGCCTGGCCGGCGCCGGTGGCCCTGCTCGACGAGCGCTGCGACGAAGCCGGCGGCGGCTACCGCGACAAGAGCCTGGGCGTGTGGCGGCTCGGGTCGCTGTGACCGCGCTGACTTCTATCTACACTGCGCGCTGGCCTTTCACCCCCAACAAAGGAGACACCATGGCCATTTCCGCTCCTGCCTGGCTTGACGTGTGGGTTCCGCGCGCTCAAGGTTTGCTGCGCATCATCGTGGCCTTCTTGTTCCTCCAGCACAGCACGGCCAAGCTGTTTGGCGTGCCCCACGTGGCGATGTTCGACAACCTGCAGCTGATGTCGTTGATCGGCGTGGCCGGCATCATCGAGTTGGTGGGTGGGGTGCTGGTGCTGATCGGGCTGTTCACGCGCCCGGCGGCGTTCATCCTGTCGGGCGAAATGGCTGTCGGGTACTTCATGGCCCATGCGCCGCAAGGGCACGTGTTGTCGCCGATCCTCAACCAGGGCGAAAGCGCCGTGCTGTTCTGCTTCGTCTTCCTGTTCTTCGCCGCCGCGGGCGCCGGCGCGTGGGGCGTCGACACGATGCGCGCCGCCCCGCGGTCGTAGGGGGTGGGTGCGCCGGCAGACCCGGTCGGAGCGCATCGGTGAGCCGCGGCTTCTACGAGAGCCGCGTCTTCCCCTGGCTCAACGACCGGCTCAACGCCGACCCCGCGCTCGAACAGATCCGTGCCGAGGCGGTGCGCAGCGCGAGTGGCCGCGTGGTGGAGATCGGCTTCGGCAGCGGACTGAACCTGCCCCACTACCCGCCGGCGGTGCAGTCGCTGGTCGCGGTGGAGCCCAACGACGGCATGCAGGCGCGAGCGCGGCCACGCATCGAGGCGTCACGCATCCCGGTGGAGGTGATCCCGGGCACCGCCGAGCGCCTGCCGCTGGCCGATGCGGGATTCGACACCGCGGTCAGCACGTTGACGCTGTGCAGTGTGGCCGAACCGGCACGGGTGCTGGCTGAGCTGCGGCGCGTGCTGCGCCCCCAAGGCCGGCTGCTGCTGATGGAGCACGGCTTGTCGGAAGACGATGGCGTCGCGCGCTGGCAGCAGCGCCTGAATGGCCTGCAGCGCATCGTGGCGTGCGGCTGCAACCTCAATCGACCGATTGCCCAGCTGGTGCAGGCGCACGGCTTTCGCTTCGAGTCGGTGCGCAAGTTCTACGTGGCCAAGATGCCGCGCACGCACGGTTGGGTCACCGTGGGCGCCGCGCTGAAGGCGCCGTGATGCAACCCTCAGGAACACCGGTCACCGACTGCCATGCCGACCGAACTCGTGTTGCTTGCCGCCGGTGCGGCCGTGGCCGGATTTGTGCAGGGCCTGTCGGGCTTTGCGTTCGGCATGGTCGCGATGTCGATCTGGGTCTGGGGTGTCGAGCCGCGCCTCGCCGCGGTGATGACGGTGATGGGCGGCCTGTCGGGCCAGCTGCTGCAGGCGTTCACCGTGCGGCGCAGTCTACGGCTGACGGCGCTGGCGCCGTTTCTGGCCGGTGCGGGGGTCGGCGTGCCGCTGGGCGTGGCGGTGCTGCCGCACCTCAATACCGCGTTGTTCAAGCTGACGCTGGGCATCATTCTCGTGGTGTGCTGCCCGGCCATGCTGCTGGCGCACCGGCTGCCGCGCATCACTTTCGGCGGCCGCGTCGGTGATGGTGTGGCCGGCGCGGTGGGCGGCCTGATGGGCAGCATCGGCGGTTTTACCGGCGTGGTGCCCACGCTGTGGTGCACGCTGCGCGGCTTCGACAAGGAGCTGCAGCGCACCGTGGTGCAGAACTTCAACCTCGCGGCGCTTGCCGCCACGATGGCTGTCTACGTGGCCAGCGGTGTGGTCACCCGCGAGATGCTGCCGTTGTTCGCGGTGGTGGTGCCGGCGCTGATCGTGCCGTCGTTGCTCGGCGCGCGGGTCTACGTGGGCCTGAGCGAGCTCGCCTTTCGCCGCGTCGTGCTCACGCTGCTCACCGGCGCTGGCGTGGCGATGATCGTGGCGGCACTGCGCGCTTGAATTCTTCGCGCAGCGCGCAAGGGTCTGCCGCTCGCGAGCGCAGCCCATGCGGCGGGCTCGGTGTAATCCCGTGCGGACTTGTCCCTGTTGCGGCGACGCAAAAACCACTGGCCGCGCGATGCGGTGTGTGACCAGAATCGCCGCCTATCGATCCGTGGTGCCGCGCGACGGCGTGCAACCGGCTCGGTGTTGGGGCAGCCAACGAGAAAGGGTGCCTGTGTACGTGCGGGACATGCACTCGACGCGGCCGCTGTGGCAGCAGCGCGGCCAGCGGTTGATCGCCGGGCTGGCGTCGGTGTCGCCGCGCCTGCTTCAGATGATCGGCGAATTCGAGCGTGCGCTGCGTGGCACCCACCCGGCCGCTGCGCTGGCGCTGCAGGCACGCATTCGCGCCGTGCGCAACAAGCAAGACCTGTGGCACTTGCGTGCCGACGTCTATGCGCTGGTGAAGCAGACCTACGACAAGTGGGAGGCGCAGATCCGCATCGACGAACTCGACGATCTGTTCGATTCGTCGCGCCCGCGGGCGCCGTTCGCGCCGTAGCCGGCCAGGGCGATGCGCGCGTTCGGGCGCACGGGCGCCGCGTCCCTGCTCGACTGCGAGTCGTACTCGGTGGACCTCGGCGGCGGCGCGTTCCTCTTCTACCGCACGCTGCAGTTCGACGGCCCGCACCTGTGGATTCCGGCCGTGCTGCCAGTGCTGTCGGCCGAGCACAGGGGCCTGCGCCTGGGCATCAACCTGGTGGCCGTACCGCGCGTGCAGTTCAGCGGCGGCACCATGCCGGGCGTGATCTGCCTGCAGTTCACCAAGGCGTTCTGACGCAGCCGGAGTCATAGCGCGCGCGGGTGGCGCCGCGCCGGCCGGGCGTACGATGGCGCGCGGCGGCCTGTCGGCTGCCACGTTACCGGAGCACGACCATGACCACACGCGGCTTTGTGGTGTCGCATGCCGAGGGCGCGCGCTTCGAGCGCGGCCTGCGCGCGTTCTTCGAGTACCGCGATCTCGGCATCGCGCAGGCCACCGAGGGGCGCGTGGTGGCGCACGT
>JBIODO010000302.1:0-5305 GCA_044445225.1 Burkholderiales bacterium | reverse complement strand
GGCCGTGATCTACCCGCACATGACGGGCCTGGGCGGCGATGCGTTCTGGCTGATCTACGACGCCAACACAAACACCGTGCGCTACCTCGACGGCGGCGGCCGCGCCGCGGCCAGCGCGAGCGCGCAGTGGTTTCACGAGCACGGCCACCCCAGCGAGATCCCGTTTCGCGGCGTGCTGCCGGCCACGCTCACCACGCCCGGCGCCGTGGCGAGTTGGGTAGCAGCACACAAGGCCTACGGCCGCCTGCCGCTGAAGCGATGCCTCGAAGCCGCCACCACGCATGCGCGCGACGGCTTCGAAGTCACCGCGCGGCTGGCGCGCTGGATCGACGCCACCGCGCCCGAGCTGGCGCCGCACGCCGAGAGCGCGGCGATCTTCTTGCCCCAGGGCCGGCCGCCGAGCGCCGGCAGCACGCTCACCAACCCCGACCTCGCGCGCACGCTGGGTGCGCTGGCCGATGGCGGCCACGCCGGCTTCTACGCCGGCGACGTGGCGCACGAGATGGCGCGCTTCAGCGCGCAGCACGGCGGCTTCTTCACCGCCGCTGACCTGGCCGCACAAACCGCGCGCTGGGGCGAGCCGCTGCAGGGCAGCTACCGCGGCGTGACGATCTACGAGACGCCGGCGCCGACGCAAGGCTTTACCGTGCTCGAGATGCTGAACCTGCTCGAGCCGCTGGAGCTGCACCGCAAAGACCGGTTAGGCCCCGACCACGTGCACCTGATGGTGCAGGCCAAGCAGATCGCGTATCACGACCGCGACCGCCACCTGGCCGACCCGCTGTTTGCACCGGTGCCGATGCAGCGGCTGATCTCCAAGGTCTATGCCGACGAGCGCCGCGCGCTGATCGACCCCGCGCGCGCCCTGCCGTGGGACCGCGTGCCATCGCACGGCAGTTTGCGTGGCGACACCGTGTTCATTGCCGCGGTGGACGCGCAAGGCAACGCCGCCGCGCTGATCAACTCCCTGTACGGCGTTTTCGGCTCGTGCGTGGTGGCCGGCCGCAGCGGCGTGGTGCTGCAAAACCGCGCCGCGTACTTCTCACTCGACCCCGCGCACCCCAACTGCGTGGCGCCGGGCAAGACGCCGCTGCACACGCTGATCGCCTCCCTCGCGCTGCGGCAAGAAGACAACAAGTTGTGGGGCGTGGTGGGCTGCATGGGTGCCGACGGGCAGCCGCAGATCCACGCGCAGACCTACGTGGCCATGATCGACCACGGCCTCGACATCCAGCAGGCCGTGCAGGCGCCGCGCTGGCTCTCGGGCCGCTTTGCGCTCGGCGAGGCGCGCGACACGCTGCACATCGAGGCGCGCTTTGCGGACGAGACCATCGTCGAGCTGGAGCGGCGCGGACACGTGATCGACCGCTGGGGCGAGTGGAACGAGCTCGCGGGGCATGCGCATGGGATCACGATCGATGCGCGGACGGGGATGCGGTGTGGAGGCAGCGATCCGCGGAGTGATGGGGCGGCGGTGGGTTACTAACGCCGTCGGGCCGCGCGGTCGGTGCCCACGCGCTCTAGGCCGGCAGATCGCGCCGCCCCTGCGCCATGCTGAACGTGTAGCCCCGCTCCACGCGGCAGATCTGGATCCGGTACTCCGAGAAGAAGTCGCGCCGCCCGCGCTCCTGCGCCTGCGCGTGCTCGGGGTGGTTGCGCCAGGCCAGCAGCTCGGGCTCAGAGGCGAACTCCACCACGGTCACGGCCTCGCCGTCGGCCGCGGTGAAGTCCTTGTACGACACGAAGCCGGGCATCGCGGTGGCCAGCGCGTACATGCGCTCGCCGATCGCTGTGATGGCCGCCACGTCGGCGTCCGCGCGCAGGCGGGCTCTGAAAACGATCACGATCATCGGCGTCTCCTGAACGGGGTAAGTCGCACTGAACGGCGCCACCTTTCACATAATCGAGCGACTGCCCGCCCCCACACAACACGGACGCTCCTGTCACGGCCTCGGAACCTCCTCGCAAGCAGCCCACCTCGGCGCAGCCGATGAAGCCCGCGCGCGTGCCGCGCACCCGCTTGGGCCGTCTGGCCAGCATGGCGCTGGCCGTGGGTGAGCTGGCTATCGGCGGCGTGGCCGAGGGCGTGCGGCGCATCGCCTCGGGCCAGGGCATCGCTGCGAGCGCCTTTCTCTCGGCCGACAACGCGCGCCGGCTGGCGGTGCGGCTGGCGCGGCTGCGCGGTGGGGCGATGAAGCTCGGCCAGATGATGTCGCTGCAGGGCACCGATCTGCTGCCGCCGGAGTTTGCGCAGGCGCTCGCGATCCTGCGTGCGCAGGCGGCACCGATGCCGCTGGCGCAATTGCGCGGCGTGCTCGGCCGCGAGTACGGCAAGGGCTGGGAGGCGCGCTTCGAGGATTTCGACCACGAGCCGATTGCGGCGGCGTCGATCGGCCAGGTGCACCGCGTGCGCACGGCGGATGGCCGCCACCTCGCGCTCAAGATCCAATACCCGGGCGTGGCGCGCTCGATCAAGAGCGATGTCGACAACCTCGCCACGCTGCTTCACCTGCTCAAGCTGCTCCCGCACGAGGTGGACGTGTCGGCGATCGCGGCCGAAGCCGCGCGCCAGCTCGGCCAGGAGGCCGACTACCTGGCCGAGGCCGCGTTCCTCGAGCGCTATGCCAAGCTGGTGGCCGACGAGCCGCGGCTGGTGGTGCCGCGCGTGCACCGCGATCTGACCACCGCGCGCATTCTGGCGATGGACTACATGCACGGCGAGCCGCTGGCCACGCTGGCGGCGGCCGAGGTGGCGCAGGACACGCGCGATGCGGTCGGCACGCTGCTCGAGCGGCTGATGTTTCGCGAGCTGTTCGAGTTCCGCATGATGCAGACCGACCCGAACTTCGCCAACTACCTGTGGCAGCCCGAGTCCGGCAAGGTGGTGCTGCTGGACTTCGGTGCCACGCTGCGCTTCTCGGCCGCGTTCGTGCGCCACTACGCGCGCATCACGCGCGCGGTGATCGACAGCGATCGCGCCGCGGTGGCCCGCCAGGCCATCGCCATCGGCTACGCGGCCGAGAGCGATGCGCGCGAGCTGATCGAGGCCACCACCGACATGATCCTGCTCGTGTGCGAGCCGCTGCGGCACGCCGGCCGCTACGACTTCGCGGCGTCCGATCTGCCCGCACGCGCCCGCGCGCTCGGCTTCGACCTCGCCATCCGACAGGGCCTGCTGCGCACGCCGCCGGCGCAGACGCTGTTCCTGCACCGCAAGCTGGTCGGCTCGTTCCTCACGCTCGCCCACATCCTCGCGCGCGTCGATGCCCGCGCGCTGGTGCTGCCGCTGCTGAAGCGGGCGCTGGCCGACACGGGCCCGTAGCTCATCACTGCGTGCGGCCGCGCATCGACGCCGGCCTGCCCGGCAGCTTGATCAGCGTGCCGGTGTTGGTGACGGTGTCGCCATCCACCCGCAGCACCGACAGGTCGCCATCGATGAAATTGCCCACATACAGCCAGCGGCCGTCGGGGCTGAACACGGCGCCCTCGGGCAAGCCGCGCACCTCGACCTCGCCGACCTTGGTGACCTTCTTGCCGTCGATCTTCAGGATCGCGACGCTGCCGTTGCGGTTGTAGAAGAACTCGGTCTTGGCGTTGTTCGATCCGCGCAGCAGCACGGCCACCGCGAGCTTGCCGGTCGGGCTGATCACGAAGCCCTCGGGTGCGTCGCCCACCACCACCTTGTCGATCACGCGTTCGGGCCTGGCTTCGAGGTCGATCACCGACACGGTGTCGACGTTGCCGTCGGAGCCGCCGGCGTTGCCGTTGTCGGCGGTGAGCGCCAGGCGGCCATCGGGCGTGACGTCCACGTTGTACGGCCACAGCCCCACCGCGAGGTCGCGCTTGGTGTAGGTGACCTTCTGGCCCTCCACCGTGAGCAGCGCCACCTTGTGCCCTGGGAACTTGCCCGCGATGGCCCGCTTGCCGTCGGGCGTGAAGACCACGTGGGCCACTTGTTCACCCATCGCCACCGTGTCGACGAGCTTGACCTGCTTGCCCTGAATGGAGAGCACGCTGATCGAGTTGTCGGTGCGGTTGGCGATCAGTGCCAGGTTGCCGGCGCGGTTGATCGACAGGCCCGATGGCTGCTTGCCCACCGCCACGGTGTCGATCAACTTGGGCGGGCTGCTGGTGAGATCGATGACGTAGAGCTTGTTGTCCGGCACCGATTTCCAGCCGGCACCGTCTGGCGCCCAGTCCATCGAATTGGCCACCAGCGCGAGCTGGCCGTCGGGCGTGATGCCCAGGTTGGTGGGCGGGCCGAAGATCGAGTTCATCAGCGGCAGGCTGGCCACCACCTTCGGGTTGGCGGGGTCGGTGCCGATGTCGACGAGGGTCACCGCGTCGTTGCCCGGCGGCAGCAGCTGCAGCTTGCCGTCTTCGGCCCAGGTGACCTTGTTGTCGATGCCGACCACCATGAACTCGGGCTTGCCCGGCATGGACGTGGTGTTCGCACAAGCCACGAGCAGGGCGCAGGCCGCGATCAGCGCAAGCAAGGGGACGCGATTCATGGTTGTCTCCAGTCGACCCCGACTCTCTGCCGCGCCAAGCCGGAGGTGGCGGTCGCGGTGGGCAACAACGGCGTTAGGCCCCGGTCGGTGAAGCGCGGATGCTACGCGCATCGCGGTCGAACTCCAGGCGCCTGCGATGGACGCTCAGCCCCAGCCACCACCCGGTTGAATACCCCCGCAGTCGCCTTGGCTCGCTATTTGCATTCGGTATGCGCATTGCCACAGCGCGTTCAACCTTGGCGCAGAAAAGAAAGGAGCTACGCGATGCGCTCCATCGAGTTCTTCACCTACCTGTTGCCCAGCGGCGCCGGCAGCGGCGCGCCGACCAGCCGCAGGCTCACCCGCTGGCAGGCCATTGCCTGGCCCGACGCCACGCCCGTGGAAGGCACGCGCGAGGTGCGCGAGTGCCCCGAGTCGGCCGAGGAGCGCGAGGCGCTTGGCTTCACCGCACCGCCGGCCCAAGAATTGCCACCCAAGCGCCGCGGTCGGGCGCGGGCGGCCTCGCGCCGAGGCCGCTGACGCCCGCGCTCAACGCTGCGGCCAAGCGGCCACCGCGCTTCACTAGCCATTGCTGAGGGGCAGCGGCCATATCCCCAGGAACCGCCCGGTGGTCTGGTAGTGCACGTCGGGATTGAACTGCCGCACGCCTTCGTGGCCCTTGGGGCCGTGGATGTGGTCGTCGCGCTTGGCATCCTTGCCGTCGTAGACCACCGGGTTGTTCTGGTCGTTCAGCGGCTTTTGGTGCGAGATGTCGAGCGGGATGTACTTGCCTTTGAATGTCTTGGCGATTTCGC
>JBIODO010000301.1:0-5308 GCA_044445225.1 Burkholderiales bacterium | reverse complement strand
TGCCGCCGAGGATCTTCAACCGCCGGTGACCGGTGGAAAAAAGGCCACCTCTGAGCCGTCGTGCAGCGCTGCGCCCTCGCCGGCCATCACCTGGTCGAGCGCGCAACGCACCGCGCGACCGCGCGCCAGCAGGCGCGCGTGTTCGCCGCCGCGCGCCACCAGTGCGTCGCGCAGCGCAGCCACGGTCGAGCCAGGCGCGAGCGCCATTGTCTCGCCCGCGCCCAGGGCCTCGCGCAGCGACGCGAAGTAGCGCACCTGCACCCGCACCATCGCCGTGACGCTCATGCCAACAGCAGCGGCAACGGCAGGAAGCGCACCGTGTCGCCTCGCACGATCGCCTGCGAAGGCGGGTTGTCCACCAGCCCGTCGGCCCACACCATCGAGGTCAGCACGCCCGAACTCTGGTTGGGAAACAGCTCGAGCGAGCCGTCGGCGGCCACCCGTGCGCGCAGGAACTCGCGCCGCGAATTGGGCCGCGGCCAGTCGAAGCCGGCGGTCATGGCCACCGCGCGCGGGCCCTGCGGCGACGCGCCCGACAGTACGCGCAGCACCGGCATCACGGCCAGCAGAAAGGTCACCGTGCTCGACACCGGGTTGCCAGGCAGCCCCATGTAGAGCGCCTCGCCGCCGCCGTTGCGGCGCACCGAGCCGAACGCCAGCGGCTTGCCGGGCTTGATCGCCACCGACCACAGGTCGAGCCGGCCTTCGGCCTGCAGTGCCGGCTTCAGGTGATCTTCTTCGCCCACCGAGACACCACCGCAGGTGAGCACGAGGTCGGCCTGCTGCGCGCCACGCCGCAGTGCGTCGCGCGTGGCATCGAGCTTGTCGGGCACGATGCCGAGATCGACGACCGCGCAACCAGCCGCTTGCAACAGTCCGCGCAGCGTGAAGCGGTTGGAGTTGTAGATGGCACCGGGTTTCAACGGCTCGCCCGGCATGGCCAGTTCGTCGCCGGTGGAGAACAACGCCACCCGCGGGCGCCGCCACACCTGCAGCGTTGCCGCGCCGACCGAGGCGGCCATGCCCATCGCCTGCGGGGTCAGGCGCGTGCCCGCGCGCAGCACCACGGCATCGTGCTGCACGTCTTCGCCGCGCCGTCGAATCGCCGTGCCGGCACTGGGCACGGTGCGCACGCGCACGCTGCCGAGTTCGCCGTCACGCGTCGGCGCGATCGCCTCGCACAACTCCTGCATCACCACCGCATCGGCGCCCACTGGCACTTGCGCGCCGGTGAAAATGCGCGCCGCGCTGCCCGGCTGCAACGGCCGGCCCACCTGCCCGGCGGCGATGCGTTGCGACACCGGCAACACGGTGCCATCGGCGCGCACGTCGGCCACGCGCATCGCATAGCCGTCCATCTCGCTGTTGTCTTCGGGCGGCACGTCGAGTGCAGAGCGCACGTCCTGCGCCAGCACCCGCTGCAGCGCGTCGAAGGTGGACACCTGCTCGCGCTCGGTGATCGCGTGGCCACGCGCGCCGTCGATCAGCCGCGCCACGGCTTCGTCCAGGCTCAACATCGGCGCCTGTTCAAACTTGCGGTTCGTGGCTGTATTCATGTCGCGCGCCATGGCCAAAGGCGAATTGTGCCAAGCCATCGATCAAAGTGGTCTTGCCAAAGCCCGAAGCGCCGCGGATGCCGACAACGGGCATACGCTTCAAGCGGCGTCGTGGGCCGCGATCAACGACTTCACGCTTTCCGTGCTGGCTGGCAGCACCGCGCAGCGCCGCGGCCGGTCTTCCAACCCCGCCAGGGCGGCCGGACACGGCGGCGGTGTGCCGGTCGCCTCGACGATGGTCTCGGCGAACTTCACCGGCAGCGCAGTTTCGAGCGCGACGATCACCTCGCCGGGCCGCCGCAGTTCGCGCGCCACCTTGATGCCGTCGGCGGTGTGCGGATCGATGAGGTCATGGTGCTGCTGCCAGACCTGACGAATCGTCGCCAGCCGGTCGGCGTGCGTGCTGCGGCCCGATACGAAGCCGAACTGCGCGCAGCGCGCGTGCGTGGCGGCGTCGAGCACAAAACCGCCGTCGCGCGCGATGCGCTGGCCGAACAGCTCGCGCGTGCGCGCCGTGTCGCGCTCGAGCAGGTCGCAGACGAATCGCTCGAAGTTCGACGCCTTGCTGATGTCCATCGACGGGCTCGACGTTTCGTGCGTCTCGGCCGCCGCCCGCACGCGATAGCGCCCGCTGCGAAAGAACTCGTCGAGCACGTCGTTCTCGTTGGTGGCGACGATCAGTCGCCCGATCGGCAGGCCCATCATGCGCGCCACGTGCCCGGCGCAGACGTTGCCGAAGTTGCCCGACGGCACTGCGAAACTGACGCGCTCGGTGTTGTCGCGCGTCGCCTGAAAGTAGCCGGCGAAGTAGTACACCACCTGCGCCACCAGTCGTGCCCAGTTGATGGAATTGACGCTGCCGATGCGGTGCCGCCGCTTGAAAGCGAGATCGCCAGCCACCGCCTTGACGATGTCCTGGCAGTCGTCGAACACGCCTTCGATCACGATGTTGTGGATGTTGGCGTCTTGCAGGCTGTACATCTGCGCCTGCTGGAATGGGCTCATGCGCCCCTGCGGCGACAGCATGAACACCTGGATTCCACGCTTGCCGCGCATCGCGTACTCGGCCGCGCCACCGGTGTCGCCCGAGGTGGCGCCCAGGATGTTGAGGTGATCACCGCGGCGCGCGAGTTCGTATTCGAACAATGCGCCGAGCAGTTGCATCGCCATGTCCTTGAAGGCCAGCGTCGGCCCATTGGACAAGCCCTGGATCCACAAGCCGGGCTCGAGCCCGCGCAGCGGCGTGATCGCATCGCTGCCGAACACGCTGCGCGCATAGGTCTTGCGGCACAGTGCGCGCAGATCTTCAGCAGGCACGTCGTCGATGTACAGCGAAAGGATCTCGAACGCCAGGTCGGCATACGACAGAGCGCGCCAGCGGGTCAACGTGGTCGCATCGACCCGTGGGTAGTGCTCGGGCAGGTACAGGCCGCCGTCGGGGGCCAGGCCCTCTAGCAGGATGTCGCTGAAGGCGCGCGGCGTGGCGTCGCCGCGCGTGCTCACGTACCTCATCGCGCCGCTCGCCGGGCCGCCCCAGGGGCGGCGCGCGCGCCCGCGGGGGGCAGCGACGCGGCGAAGCCGCTAGCGTGGAGGTACCTCAATTGAGTTCTTCTTTGCGGATGCGCACGATCGGCGCCAGCACCGTGGGCAGCGCCTGCATCGTCGCCATCGCCTGGTTCATGAGCCCCTCGCGCGTGTCGTGGGTCAGGATGATCAGGTCGGTCTGGCGCTCGCCCTCGGCGGATTCTCGCTGCAGCACGGCGTCGATCGAGATGTCGTGCTCGGCCAGGATGGTGGTGATCCGCGACAGCACGCCGGTCTGGTCGGCCACCCGCAGCCGCAGGTAGTAGGCGGTGACCACCTGCTCCATCGACAGGATCGGCGTGCTGGCCAGCGCGTCGGGCCGAAACGCCAGGTGCGGCACGCGGTGGTCGGGGTCTGCTGTGTGCAGCCGCGTGATGTCCACCAGATCGGCCACCACGGCCGAAGCCGTGGGCTCGGAGCCCGCGCCCTTGCCGTAGTACAGCGTGGTACCCACGGCGTCGCCCTGCACCACCACGGCATTCATCGCGCCCTCGACGTTGGCGATCAGGCGCTTGGCCGGAATCAAGGTCGGGTGCACGCGCAACTCGATGCCCAATGGAGCGCGCCGCGCCATCGCGATCAGCTTGATGCGGTAACCGAGCTGCTCGGCGTAGCGGATGTCGGTGGCCTGCAGCGCGGTGATGCCTTCAACGTGCGCCTTGCTGAATTGCATCGGCACGCCGAACGCGATGGCGCACATGATGGTCGCCTTGTGCGCCGCGTCGACCCCTTCGATGTCAAACGTCGGGTCGGACTCGGCATAGCCCAGGCGCTGCGCCTCCTTGAGCACGGTGGCGAAATCGAGCCCCTTGTCGCGCATCTCACTGAGGATGAAATTGGTCGTGCCGTTGACGATGCCGGCCACCCATTCGATGCGATTGGCGGTGAGCCCTTCGCGCAGCGCCTTAATGATCGGGATGCCGCCAGCCACCGCGGCCTCGAAGCCAATCATCACGCCCTTGGCGTGTGCGGCGGCGAAGATCTCGTTGCCATGCACCGCCAGCAGCGCCTTGTTGGCGGTGACCACGTGTTTGCCTTTGGCGATGGCCTCGAGCACCAGCGCCTTGGCGGTGGTGGTGCCACCGATCAGCTCGACCACGATGTCGATCGCCGGGTCGGCGATCAGGCGGCGCGCGTCGTCGACCACCTGCGCCGCGTCACCGACGATGCTGCGCGCGCGCGCGAGGTCGAGGTCGGCCACCGCCGCGATGCGGATCTCGCGGCCGGCACGGCGCCGGATTTCTTCCTGATTGCGCTGCAGCACCTTGAACGTGCCGCTGCCGACCGTACCGATGCCGAGCAGGCCGACCTGGATCGGTTTGGCTTCGACATCACGTCGCTCCGCGACATGAGCCTGCGCCGCAACGCTTCGTGTTGTCACTTGGCACTCCTCGATCGGTAGTGCCCGAGAAAACGCTCGATGCGGCCGATGGCCTCGGTCAAATCGTCGGGGTTGGGCAGAAACACCAGGCGAAAGTGGTCAGGCCTGGGCCAGTTGAAGCCGGTGCCCTGCACGATCAACACCTTCTCCTCGGCCAGCAGCTCATAGGCGAACTGCTGGTCGTCGGTGATCGGGTAGATCTTGGGGTCCAAGCGCGGAAACATGTACAGCGCCGCCTTCGGCTTGACGACGCTGACACCCGGGATCGAGGTGAGCAGCTGGTAGGCCAGGTCGCGTTGCTTGGTCAGCCGGCCGCCGGGTGCCACCAGGTCTTTGATGCTCTGATAGCCGCCCAGCGCCGTCTGGATCGCCAACTGGCCCGGCGTGTTGGCGCACAGGCGCATCGACGACAGCATGTTGAGGCCTTCGATGTAGTCCTTGGCGTGGCGCTTGTCGCCCGACACCACCATCCAGCCAGCGCGATAGCCGCAGGCGCGGTAGTTCTTCGACAGGCCGTTGAAGGTGACGAACAGCACGTCGTCGGCCAGCGAGGCGATGCTGGTGTGCGTGTGGCCGTCGTACAGCGTCTTGTCGTAGATCTCGTCGGCGAACACGATCAGACCGTGGCGGCGCGCGATGTCGACGATCTCCTTCAAAAGCTCCTGCGGGTACAGCGCGCCGGTCGGGTTGTTCGGATTGATCACCACGACGCCGCGCGTGGCCGGCGTGATCTTGCGCCGCAGGTCGGCAAGATCTGGCAGCCAGTCGGACTGCTCATCGCACAGGT
>JBIODO010000300.1:0-5330 GCA_044445225.1 Burkholderiales bacterium | reverse complement strand
AGTTCGCTCAGACCATCGGCCTGGACGAACGCTTCGTCAAGGGCCAGTACGACAAGCGCCTGTGGTCGCAGATGCGAGACGCGATCGCCGCCAAATTGATCGCCCGCACGCGCGACGAGTGGGCTCGCGTGTTTGAGCACGGCGACTCCTGTGTGGCGCCGGTGCTGACGTTGCGCGAGGCGCCGTCGCATGCGCATGCGTTGGCGAGGAGCGCTTTCGTGGAGGTGGCCGGTGTGATGCAGGCCGCGCCGGCGCCGCGTTTCTCGCGCAGCAGAGCGGATACCCCGCGCGCCACGCGGCCAGCCGGCAGCGAAGGGGAAATGGTGTTGGTCGAAGCGGGATTCAGCGAGGCCGAGGTGCAGGCGCTGCGCGCCGCCGGCGTGCTGCGCGACCCGTCGACAGAGGCTCGCTGATGGCCGGTGAATCGACCCCGATCGCGGGCGCCCAGCGTAAGGCACCACCGCAACCGCGCCACTCGGCGTCGCTGATCGTGTTGCGCGATGCCGCTGACGGCGTCGAAGTGCTGATGTTGCGGCGTGCCGAGCGCGAAGGTGACCAGAACAGTGGTGCGGCAGTGTTCCCCGGCGGGCATCTCGATGCTGAGGACAAGCTCGCGCACCCATTCGCCAATGGGCTCGACGATGCGCGCGCCAGTGCGCTGCTCGACAATTCGGCGGGCGGGCTCGACTACTGGGTGGCCGCCATCCGCGAATGCTTCGAGGAGGCGGGCCTGCTGCTGGCCGTCGATGCAAAAGGTCAGTGGGTCGACCTGGCGGCGTTCGGCGACGACGTGGTGCTCGCCCTGCGCCACGACCTGCACGCCGGCCGCGTCAACCTGGCCGCGCTGTGCCAGCGCCACGATTGGCGGCTGGCCACTGATCAATTGCACTACTTCAGCCACTGGCTCACGCCACCCGGGCGGCCCAAGCGATTCGACACGCGCTTCCTGATCGCGATCGCGCCACCGCGCCAAACCGCGAGCGCCGACGAAACCGAATCGGCCGAGCTGATGTGGATCAAGCCCGCCGCCGCGCTGGCCGCGGAACGCAAGCTCAAGCTGATGCTGGTGACCGAAGAGACGCTGCGCACGCTCGCCGCGTTCCAGCGCGCCGACGACGCGATCGCGTTCGCCGTCAAGCCGCGCGAGGTGCCGCTGATGATGCCGCGCATCGGCAGCAGCGCCAAAGGCATGCGGCCGGTGCTGCCGTCGCATTGGGCCTATGCCGAAGTCGGCCGCCTCGACCCCGAAGGCCGTGGCGATGTCGGCATCGAGCTGCTGCCTGGCCGTGCGGTGAGACTGTCGCAGCGCATCGTGCGCGTCACGGCCGACAACGGCAGCGTGATGACGGGGCCGGGCACCAACAGCTATTTCGTCGGTGATCCCGGCGGCCCGTGCGCGCTGATCGATCCGGGGCCCGACGATCCTGCGCACGTGGGTGCGCTGCTCGCGGCGGCGCCGGGGCCGATCACGCGCATCCTCGTCACGCACACCCACAAGGATCATTCACCCGCTGCGCAGGCCATGCACGCGGCCACTGGCGCACCGCTGTTCGGCCGCGTGGCCGATCATCCCGAGTGGCAGGACGCCGCGTTCAAGCCACACACTGTGCTCTCTCACGGCGAGCGTGTGGTGCTGGGCAACGACTGCACGCTGCGCGTGGTGCACACACCGGGCCACGCGTCGAACCACCTGTGCTACCTGCTCGAACAGGAGAAGCTGCTGTTCACCGGCGACCACCTGATGCAGGGCTCGACCGTGGTGATCAATCCGCCCGACGGCGACATGCAGGCCTATCTGCAGTCGCTGCGTGCGCTGCTCGATCTCGACCTTGAGTGGCTGGCACCGGGTCACGGCTTCCTGATTGACCAGCCGCACCAGGTGGTGAATCGCACGGTGGCGCATCGCCTGCAGCGAGAAGCCACGGTCGTGAGTGCATTGCGCAGCACCGGCGGCGGCGATGTCGACGCGTTGCTGCCCGTGGTCTACAGCGACGTGCCCGAGCGCATGCACCCGGTGGCGGCGCGCTCGTTGCGCGCGCATCTGCTGAAATTGCGGGCCGACGGCCGCGCCGTCGAGTCGGCCGGCCATTGGTCACTGGTCGAGGGCTGAACCCCACGCAAGCGATGGCCCAGTCGCCCTTCATCGTCGCTGGCGGCGGTATCGGTGGCCTGGCCATGGCACTGGTGCTGGCACGGCAGGGCCATGCGGTGCAAGTGCTCGAGCAAGCCGACGCGCTGGGCGAGATCGGCGCGGGCATCCAGCTCGGGCCCAACGTGTTTCGCATGTTCGAGCACCTGGGCCTCACCGAGCCGATCCGGCGCGTCGCCTACTTTCCTCCCAACCTGGTGATGCGCGATGTGCGCAGCGGCGAGCTGATCGTGCGCTCGCCGGTCGGCGAGCAGGCGCTGGCGGCGTATGGCCAGCCCTATGGCGTGATCTACCGCGCCGACCTGCACCAGGTGTTGCTCGACGCTTGCCTCGCGCTGCCGGCGATCGTGCTGCAGGTGAAGAGCAAGGTCACCGGCTTCACGCTCCGTGGTGACGGCGTCGAGGTGCAGCTCGCCGAAGGCAGGCGGCTGCCAGGCGCCGCGTTGATCGGCGCCGACGGCCTGTGGAGCCGCGTGCGCGAGCAGATCGTCGGCGATGGCAAGCCGCGGGTGTCGGGCCACATTGCCTACCGCGCGGTGCTGCCGATGGGCGAGGTGCCGCCGCATCTATACAGCCCCGACGTCACGCTGTGGGGCGGCGAGAAGACGCACTTGGTGCACTACCCGTTGCGGCGCGGCGAACTGTTCAACCTGGTGGCGGTGTTCCACAGCGACCGCTACGAGGAAGGCTGGAACACCTTCGGCGACCCGGAGGAATTGCATCTGCGGTTTGCGCAGGCGGCGCCGCCCGTCAAAGAACTGCTGAACAAGATCGAGACCTGGAAGATGTGGGTGCTGTGCGACCGCGAGCCGGTGGCCAACTGGTCGCAGGCCACGTCACGCTGCTCGGCGATGCCGCGCACCCGATGTTGCAGTACTTGGCGCAGGGCGCCTGCATGGCGATCGAAGACGCGGTCACGCTGGGCGCGGCATTGCGCGCCGCGCCGCACGACATCGCCGCTGCGTTTCGCACCTACCAGCAAGCGCGTTACCTGCGCACCGGCCGCGTGCAGCTGACGGCGCGCTTTTACGGCGAGATCTACCACGCCAGCGGCGTGATGCGCGAACTGCGCAACCGCATGTTCCAATCGGGCAGCGAGGCGGCCGGGTTCATCGGCACGCATTGGTTGTACCAGGGCATCGATCCCGATTCGCCGTTCGATTGACCCGCTGCCCGCGCGCCGGAGTCCCGCATGTCTGCACAAACCGAACTGCGCCCGCCCGTCGCCGCCGAACGCCAGGCCTACTACGCCGCGATCCGGCCGCTGCACCTGAGCCCGTTGTGGGAGCAGTTGCATGCGCTGGTGCCGCCGCACCCGCACACGCCGTGCGTGGCGGCGCACTGGCGCTACGAGGCGCTGCGCCCGCACTTGATGCGCTCGGGCACGATCATCAGCGCGGCCGAGGCGGTGCGGCGCGTGCTGGTGCTCGAGAACCCCGCGCTGCCCGGGCTGGCCAGCGTCACGCAATCGCTCTACGCGGGTCTGCAGCTGATCCTGCCGGGCGAGGTGGCGCCTGCGCACCGGCACACGCAATCGGCGCTGCGTTTCGTGGTCGAAGGCCGTGGCGCGTACACCGCGGTCAACGGCGAGCGCACGACGATGGAGCCGGGTGACTTCATCATCACACCGAGCTGGACCTGGCATGACCACGGCAGCGACGCCGCGGGCCCGGTGGTGTGGCTCGACGGCCTGGACATCCCGCTGGTGCGTTTCTTCGACGCTGGCTTTGCCGAGAACGCGCCGTCGGAGCAACAAGCGCTGACGCGCCCCGAGGGCCACAACCTGGCGCGCTACGGCGCCAACATGGCGCCGCTACGCGAAGCGTCGCCGCATGGCGCGACGTCGCCGATCTTCAGCTACCCGTACGCGCGCTCGCGCGAGGCGCTGGCGCAATTGCGTCGCGACGGGCCGATCGATGCGTGGGACGGCGTCAAGCTGTCTTACGTCAACCCGGCCAGTGGCGGCGCGCCGACGCCGACGATGGCGGCGTTTCTGCAGCTGTTGCCTGCGGGCTTCGAGGGCAAGCCTTACCGGCAGACCGATGGCACGGTGTTCAGCGTGGTCGAGGGCCGCGGCGTGGCAATCGTCGGCGAGGGCCCCGCGCAACAGCGCTTCGAGTTCGCGCCGCGCGACCACTTCGTCGTGCCGTCGTGGCAGACGCTGCGCTGGCTGGCCAGCGACGAGTGCGTGCTGTTCAGCTTTTCCGATCGGCCGGTGCAGACGGCCACCGCGCTGTGGCGCGAGGAGCGGCTGGCGAGTTGATGGCTCAGGCGTTGCCGGCTAGCAGCGCCGCGTTGCCGCCGGCTGCGGCGGTGTTGATGGTCAGCGTCTGCTCCGCGCAAAAGCGATACAGGTAGTGCGGCCCGCCGGCCTTGGGGCCGGTGCCCGACAGGCCTTCACCGCCGAACGGTTGCACGCCGACCACCGCGCCGATCATGTTGCGGTTGACGTAGACGTTGCCCACCGCAGCGAGTTCGGCGATGCGCAGCGCACGGCTGTCGATGCGCGTCTGGATGCCGAGCGTCAGGCCGTAGCCCAGCGCGTTGATGCGCGCCACCAGCGCGTCGACCTCGCCGCCCCAGCGCACCACATGCAGCACCGGGCCGAACACCTCTTCGCGCAATGACTCCAGCGCGTCGATCTCGAAGGCCACCGGCGCGATGTGCGTGTGCGCGAAACGCTCGGGCAGCGGCGTGCGCGCCAGCAGCCTTGCCTCGCGTTCGAGCCGGTGCACATGCCGTGTGAGGTTGGCGTGCGCCTCGGCATCGATCACCGGGCCGACATCGGTGGCGATCTCCTCGGGCGCGCCGACGCGCAGCTCGGCCATCGCGCCGGCGAGCATCTCGATCAGAGGCGTGGCGATGCTGTCGTGCACGCACAGCAGGCGCAGTGCCGAGCAACGCTGGCCGGCCGAACGAAACGCGCTTTGCACCACCGCATCGACCACCTGCTCGGGCAGCGCGGTGGAATCGACCACCATCGCGTTCAATCCGCCGGTCTCGGCGATCAGCGGCACGATCGGGCCGCTTGATGCGGCCTGCGCGCGTTGAATCGCCTTGGCCACTTGCGTGGAGCCGGTGAAGCACACGCCGCCGTTGAGTGCATGGGCGACCAGTGCTGCGCCCACCGATTCGCCCGGCCCGTGCAGCAGCGCCAGCGCATCGGCGGGCACCCCCACCT
>JBIODO010000299.1:0-5331 GCA_044445225.1 Burkholderiales bacterium | reverse complement strand
GCCAGCACCGCGTGGCCATGGTGCGCGAGGTAGCGGCTTTGCAGGATCCACACGCTGTGGTCGTGCAGCGCGCCATGCACGAACGCCACGCCCGGCAGCGTGGGATCGAGCGGCTTGCCACCGGTGTAGGCATAGGCGCTGTGGCCGTCGAGATCGATGTTCATGCTGCGGCCGTCCTGCGCAGAGCCGCCTCAAGCAGGACAGCCCCCCTTGGCGGCAGCGAACGCGAGTGAGCGTGGGGGATCATGATTTCTGTGCGGCCTTCAGCGCGCGGCCGAGGTCGTCGATCAGATCGTCGGCATCTTCCAGTCCGATCGACAAGCGAATCGTCCCCGGGCCGATGCCGGCCTGCGCGAGCGCTGCGTCGTCCATGCGGAAGTGCGTGGTCGACGCGGGGTGGATCACCAGCGAGCGGCAGTCGCCCACGTTGGCCAGGTGCGAAAAGATCCTCAGCGCCTCGATGAAAGCCTTGCCCTGCTGGCGTGAGCCTTTGATGTCGAAGCTGAAGACCGCGCCGCAGCCGCGCGGCAGCAGCTGCTTGGCCAACGCGTGGTCGGGGTGCGACTCGAGCTCCGGGTAGCCGACGCTGCCGACCATCGCGTGGCCGCTCAGGAACGCCACCACCTTGCGCGTGTTGGCCACGTGCCGCTCCATGCGCAGCGGCAAGGTCTCGATGCCTTGCAGGATCAGCCACGCGGTGTGCGGGCTCATGCAGGCGCCGAAGTCGCGCAGGCCCTCGCGCCGCGCGCGCAACAAAAAGGGACCGGTGGTGCTCTCCTCGGCGAACACCATGCCGTGGAAGCCGCTGTACGGCTGCGTTAGCTCGGCGAACCGCTGCGAAGCGTTCCAGTCGAATCCGCCGCTGTCGACCAGCAGGCCACCGATCACCGTGCCGTGGCCCGACAGGAACTTGGTGGCCGAGTGGTAGATCAAGTCGGCACCGAGGTCGAACGGCTTCATCAGCCACGGCGTCGTGAAGGTCGAGTCCACAAGCAGCGGCAGGCCGGACTCGTGCGCGATCGCGCTGACGCGCGGGATGTCGAGCACGTCCAGGCCGGGGTTGCCGAGCGTCTCGCCGAACAGCAGTTTGGTGTTGGGGCGGATCGCGGCCCGCCACCCGTCGATCTCGCGCGGCTTGACGAACGTGGTCTCGATGCCGAAGCGTGCCAGCGTGTAGTGCAGCAGATTGTGGCTGCCGCCATAGAGCGCGCTGGAGGCCACCACGTGCGAGCCGGCGCCGGCCAGCGTGGCGATCGCCAGGTGCAGCGCGGCCTGGCCGCTGGCGGTGGCGATCGCGCCGACGCCGCCTTCGAGTGCGGCGATGCGCTCCTCGAGCACCGCATTGGTGGGGTTGCTGATGCGGCTGTAGACGTGGCCCGCGCGCTCCATGTTGAACAGCGACGCCGCGTGCTCGCTATTCTCGAACACGAACGAGGTGGTCAAGTGGATCGGCACTGCGCGTGCACCGGTTGCCGGGTCGGGCGCCGCCCCGGCATGCAGAGCCAAGGTGTCGAAAGCAGGGTCGCTGTGGCCGGCCATTGAGGGCCTCCGCGCTGTTGCGTCGAGGCATTGTGTGCTATGTTGGTTGCACACTAAGGGTGCCCACGCGGCCACGAATGGCCGCGCTGAAGCGGGATCGGGGCGACCCGACGTCGACTCGAGGGGCCACTGCAACCGGGGAGACCAAGCCATGAAGGTGAGCGACATCCTTCGCGTCAAGGGCGGCACGCTGTACACGGTGACACCCGAAGAGCCGCTGCACGACGCCGTGAAGACCATGGCCGGCTACGACATCGGCTCGCTGGTCGTGATGGGCCATGGCGAGCTGGTGGGCATGCTCACGTTCCGCGAAGTGATCTCGGCGATCGTGGCCAACAACGGCAGTGTCGGCAATACGGCAGTGCGCACGGTGATGGACGATGCGCCGCTCACCTGCACCCCCGAGACCGAGATCGACGAGGTGCGCCGCATGATGCTGCAGCGCCATGCGCGCTACATGCCGGTGATGGAGCAGCGCACGCTGATGGGCGTGATCTCGTTCTACGACGTGGCCAAGGCGGTGGTCGACAGCCAGGATTTCGAGAACCGCATGCTCAAGGCCTATATCCGCGACTGGCCGGTGGAAGAAGACGCACCTCGGACACAGGGCTGATTCACAGCGGCTGCGCGAGCACGAAGGGCGCCGTCAGGCGCCCTTGCGGTTTTGCGCGCTGCCCGGCAGCGGCCGCGCCGTTGGCGCCGGATCAGCTGTTGGCCCGATGGTCACGCAGCCGGAACACCGACACCGCCTCGGCCAGCCGCGCAGCCTGCGCCTTGAGGCTTTCGGCCGCCGCAGCGCCTTGTTCGACCAGCGCTGCATTGCGTTGCGTCACTTCGTCGAGCTGGGTCACGGCCTGATTGACCTGCATGATGCCGGTGGTCTGCTCGCCGCTGGCCACGCTGATCTGGCTGACCAGCGTGGTGACGTGGCGCACCTGGGCCACGATGTCGTCCATCGTGCTGCCAGCGCTTCGCACCAGGCGTGAGCCCGACTCCACCTTGTCCACCGAGGCGCCGATCAGGGCTGTGATCTCGCGCGCGGCCGCGGCCGAACGCTGTGCCAGGCTGCGCACCTCGGAGGCCACCACCGCGAAGCCGCGGCCCTGTTCGCCGGCACGAGCGGCTTCGACCGCTGCGTTGAGCGCCAGGATGTTGGTCTGGAACGCGATGCCGTCGATCACCCCGATGATGTCGACGATCTTGTGCGAGCTGTGCTGGATGTCGGTCATGGTCGAGACGACCTGACCGACCACCTCGCCGCCGCGCGTGGCCACCTCCGATGCGCTGGCCGCCAGCTCGCTGGCCTGACGGGCATTGTCGGCATTGGTCTTGACCGTGCCGGTCATCTGATCCATCGACGACGCCGCGCGCTGCAGGCTGCCGGCCTGCAGCTCGGTTCGCGATGACAGGTCTTGATTGCCGGCGGCGATCTCTCCGGTGGCGGTGGCCATCGAGTCGATGCCGCGGCGAACCTCGGCCACCACACGGTGCAGCGACTGCTGCATCTGCGCCAACGCGTCGAGCAGCTCGCCGAGCTCGTCGCGGCGCTGGCATTCGATGGTTTGCGACAGATCTCCGGCAGTGATCGAGTGTGCCGCCGCCACGGCCTGGCGCAGCGACTGGCCGATCGAACGCATCGTCAGCAGCATCACGGTGGCGATCACGGCCATGCAGGCCAGCGCCAGAGTGATCGAGAGCCCCGACAGCATGCGGTTGTCGGTGCGCGCTGCCTCGAACGTGGCGCGCGCCGCGGCTTCGGTCAGCGGGATCAGCGTCTGCAGCGGCTTGATGAAGGCCTTATGGGCGAGCGGCCAGTCGTCCTCGAGCACGGTGGTGATCTGCTTGTTGTTATTGGCGACATAGGCCTGCTCCAGCTTGGTGAGTAGCGCTGGAATGTGTTCCCATCCCTTCTTCATCGACGCGCGCTCGGCGGCTTGCTCGGCCGTGTCGGCACTGCCGTCGGCGGTTTCGACGTTCTTCCAGGCCTTGACGATGTCGTCGCGCGCCTCGCGCAAATGGTTCAGCGACCCGGGCACCGGCATCAGCTCCAGCAGCACGCCGGCCGCGCGGAAGCGCAACTCACGCAACTGGGCGTCGATCTTCTGCTGCTGCATGGCCTGATGCACGCTGCCCGCGTACACCGCCTCCAGTGCGCGCGTATTGCGCTGGCCGGAGTACAGCGTGAAGCCGGCCAGCACCATGGCAGCGATCATCGCCATGCCGCTGGCCAGCAGCAGCCGCGTGCGGATCTTGAGGTTTCCCATCACGATGTCCGTATGCTGTGGAGCGCCGCCTCGGCGGCGCAGCGGCCTTGGCCGATCACTGCGTCGGCAGGCCCTTGGCCACCCACTCGGGCATGCCGCCGCGCATCCAGATGATCTGCTTGTAGCCGGCGTCGCGGGCCTGCACCGAGGCCTTGTAGCTCTTCCAGCATTCGCCGGAATTGCAGAAGAACACCAGCGGGGCGTTCTTGTCCGCGGGCAGCTTGGCGAGGTCGAAGCTGTCCTGCGACTTGTCGAACGCCGCGTCCTTGGCGCTCTTCTCTTTGTACGGAACGCTGATCGCGCCCTTGACCGTCTTCTCGGCGTACTCTGCGGCGACTCGGGTGTCGATCATTGGCACGCCCTTGGCCTGCAGCTCGCGTGCCTGCTCGGCGCTGACCAGCTTCACGCCGTCGAGCGTGCTGGGGGTTTCGGCGGCCCAAGCGGATGCCGCCATGCACAGGCCGAGGGCAGCTGCAGCCAGCAGGTTTTTCGAAATGCGTTGCAAGGCAAATTCCTTCTGAGGTGATGTCTGCGGGTGGTGTCCGGGCGCCCGTCTGGACTCGGGCTCGCGCAAGCGATGCCGATGGCCGGACTGCAAGGAGGCCTCGAGGCTTCCCGGGGCCAAGTGTGGTCTGCGCGCTGCGCGACCGAAAGCAGGAAGTGGGTCGGTTTGGTGCCGCAAATCGGAGTCGCCAACGCCGCGACAGGCGCCGGACGAGCGCAGGGGCGCTGGAGACCGGCGGCTAGAATCGATGCAAAGGCGATCCCTCGTTGCCGCGCCGCGGCGCTGCGAGCGCGACGGCCCACTCGCATGTCCGGCAGCACTTTCGGCCACCTGTTTCGCGTCACCAACTTCGGCGAGAGCCACGGCCCGGCCATCGGCTGCGTGATCGACGGCTGCCCGCCCGGCATGGCGTTGAGCGAGGGCGACATCCAGCCCGACCTCGACCGCCGCCGGCCCGGCACCAGCCGCCACGTGACGCAGCGCAACGAGGCCGACAAGGTCGAGATCCTGTCGGGCCTGTACGAGGGCGTGACCACCGGCACGCCGATCGCGCTGGTGATCCGCAACGAGGACGCGCGCAGCCGCGACTACGCCAACCTGCTCGACACCTTTCGGCCGGGCCATGCCGACTACACGTACTGGCGCAAGTACGGCCTGCGCGATCCGCGCGGCGGCGGCCCTGCGTCGGCACGGCTCACTGCGCCGATGGTCGCCGCCGCCGCCGTGGCCAAGAAGTGGCTGCACGAACAGCATGGCACGCGCTTCGTCGGCTGGATGAGCCAGATGGGTGACATCGCGATTCCATTCGTCGACGAAGCGCAGATTGCAGGCAACCCGTTCTTCGTGCCCAACGCGGCAATCGTGCCGACGCTGGAGGCTCACATGGATGCGCTGCGCAAGGCGGGCGACTCGTGCGGCGCGCGCATCACCGTCATCGCGCAGGGCGTGCCGCCGGGCCTGGGCGAGCCGCTGTTCGACAAGCTCGACGCCGAGATCGCCTACGCGATGATGGGCATCAATGCG
>JBIODO010000298.1:0-5353 GCA_044445225.1 Burkholderiales bacterium | reverse complement strand
CCTGACGACGCAGATGAAGTCGGTGGGCGAGGTGATGGCGATCGGCCGCACCTTCCAGGAGAGCTTCCAGAAGGCGCTGCGCGGCCTGGAGACCGGCATCGACGGACTCACCGAGCGCAACGAGGTGCACGAAGGCGACCGCGAGCAGATCATGGAGGCGATCGGCAACGCCGGGCCCGAGCGCATCCTGTTCGTGGCCGACGCGTTTCGCAACGGCATGCGGCTGGAGGAGATCCACGACGAGACCGCGATCGATCCGTGGTTCCTGGCGCAGATCGAGCAGCTCGTCGATGCCGAGCGGCAGCTCGGCGGGCGTGCGCTGGCGAGCGTGTCGTTGGCGGAGATGCGCCGCCTCAAGCAGATGGGCTTTGCCGATCGGCGGCTGGCGCGGCTGCTCGGCACCAATGAGCACGAGGTGCGCAAGGTGCGCCACGCGATGGGCGTGCGGCCGGTTTACAAGCGCGTCGACACCTGCGCCGCCGAGTTCGCCACACAGACGGCGTATCTCTATTCCTCGTACGACGAGGAGTGCGAGGCCGAACCCACCACGCGCCGCAAGATCATGGTGCTCGGGGGCGGGCCCAACCGCATCGGCCAGGGCATCGAGTTCGACTACTGCTGCGTGCATGCGGCATTGGCGATGCGCGAAGACGGCTACGAAACCATCATGGTCAACTGCAACCCCGAGACGGTATCGACCGACTACGACACCAGCGACCGCCTGTACTTCGAGCCGGTGACGCTGGAAGACGTGCTCGAGATCGTCGACAAGGAAAAGCCCGGCGGCGTGATCGTGCAGTTCGGCGGCCAGACGCCGCTGAAGCTGGCGCTGGAGCTCGAGCGCGCCGGCGTGCCGATCATCGGCACCACGCCCGATTCGATCGACATCGCCGAGGATCGCGAGCGTTTCCAGAAGTTGCTGCACCAGTTGAAGCTCAGGCAACCACCCAACCGCACCGCGCGCACCGAAGAGGCCGCGCTGCAGCTGGCGCGCGAGATCGGCTACCCGCTGGTGGTGCGGCCGAGCTACGTGCTGGGCGGCCGCGCGATGGAGATCGTGCACGGCGACAACGACCTGCAGCGCTACATGCGCGAGGCGGTGCGGGTGAGCGAGAAGTCGCCGGTGCTGCTCGACCGCTTTCTCGACGACGCCATCGAGGTCGACGTCGACGCGGTGAGCGACGGCAGCGAGGTGATGATCGGCGGCATCATGGAGCACGTCGAGCAGGCCGGCGTGCACTCGGGCGACTCGGCGTGTTCACTGCCGCCGTACTCGCTGCCGGCGCCACTGCAAGATGAGCTGCGGCGCCAGACCACGCTGATGGCCAAGGCACTGAAGGTGGTGGGCCTGATGAACGTGCAGTTCGCGATCCAGGGCGAGGTCAGCAGCCCTGGCGAAGCCGTGGTCTATGTGCTCGAGGTCAACCCGCGTGCCTCACGCACGGTGCCGTTCGTCAGCAAGGCCACCGGTCAGCCGCTGGCCAAGATTGCGGCGCGCTGCATGGCGGGGCAACGGTTGAGCGACCAGCGCGGCCCGAACGGACGCGTTCCGGGCGAGGTGATCCCGCCGTATTTCAGCATCAAGGAAGCGGTGTTTCCGTTCAACAAGTTCCCGGGGGTCGACCCGATCCTCGGCCCGGAGATGCGCTCCACCGGCGAGGTGATGGGGGTGGGCCGCAGCTTCGGCGAGGCGATGCTCAAGAGCCAGCTGGGCGCCGGCTCGCGGCTGCCCGATAAGGGCACGGTGGTGATCAGCGTCAAGAACGGCGACAAAGACCGCGCCGTCAAGGTGGCCAGCGAGTTGGTCGACCTCGGCTACCAGATCGCCGCCACCAAAGGCACCGCAGCCGCCATCGCGTCGGCGGGCATCGCGGTGACCGTGGTCAACAAGGTCAAGGATGGCCGCCCGCACATTGCCGACAAGGTCAAGGCCGGCGAAATACAGCTCGTGTACACCACGGTCGACGAGACGCGCACCGCGATCGCCGACTCGCGCCACATCCGCACCGCGGCCATTGCCAACCGGGTGACCTACTACACCACGATGGCCGGTTGCGAGGCCGCCACCGAGGCGCTCAAGCACCAGGATGACCTCACGGTCACCTCGCTGCAGGAGCTGCACGCCGAACTGCACTAAACTGGCGCGCCGGCAGCGCCGCGAAGCGCGCCGGCACCTCTGCGACGCGCCCTCAGGCGCGTTTTCTCTTTGCTCAGGATCATCCGATGGCCACGATTCCCCTCACGCGCCGCGGCGCCGAGTTGCTCAGGAGCGAGTTGCAACGACTCAAGTCCGTCGACCGCCATGCCGTGATTCAGGCCATTGCCGAGGCCCGGGGGCAGGGCGACCTGTCGGAGAACGCCGAGTACGAAGCCGCCAAGGACAAGCAGGCCTTCATCGAAGGGCGCATCGCCGAGATCGAAGGCAAGCTGGCCGCCGCGCAGGTGATCGATCCGGCCTCGCTCGATGCCGATGGCCGTGTGGTGTTTGGCGCCACGGTCGAACTCGAAGAGGAGGCCGGCGGCCACCGCGTGACCTACCAGATCGTCGGCGACGACGAGGCCGACCTGAAGCAGGGGCTGATCTCGATCAGCTCGCCGATCGCGCGTGCGCTGATCGGCAAGGAGAGCGGTGACGTGGCCGACGTGCAGGCGCCTGGCGGCGTCAAGAGCTACGAGATCGTCGACGTGCGCTACGAGTGACGTGCACCCGCGCCGCCGCGCCTTCAGGCCAGGCGCTTTTTCTTGATGCTGGCGGCGCGCCGCTTGGCCCGCTTGATCATGCCACCGGCGGTGATGCGCTGATTGCCCAGCACCTTGACCTTCTTGATCGTCGGCCGGTGGGTCGGGCTGCTCGAGAATTTGACCAGGCGCACGGTGCGTGGGCCCGGCAAACGCTCGTCACTGCGCTCCGTGGCCTTGGCTTTGGTCGCCGGCGGCCGCCACAGCACCAGCAATTTGCCGATGTGCTGCACGGCTGCGGCACTCAGGCGATCCGCCGCGTCGGCAAGCAAGGCCGCGCGCTGCTCGCGCGAGTCGGACAGCACGCGCACCTTGATCAAGCCGTGCGCGGTGAGCGCCACGTCGAGCTCCTTGTGCACCGCCGGGCTCAAGCCATCGGTGCCGATCATCACCACGGGGTCGAGGTGGTGTGCCGAGGCGCGCAGGGTCTTGCGTTGTTCGGTGGTCAGTTCGAGCGCTGGCATCGCCGTATTATGTCTGCGGCCGTCGCTGACGCCCCTTGCCTTGGCTGCGCGAAGCCAGCCTGCGGCGCAGCCGGTTGTCGCCGACGGTCCCCCACATGAGCAAGAGCAAGAAGGTCGATCGGGCTTGGCTCAACGATCACGTCAACGACCCCTACGTCAAGCTGGCGCGCCAGGAGGGCTATCGTGCGCGCGCGGCCTACAAGCTCAAGGAAATCGACGAGGCGCTGCGCCTGCTGCGGCCAGGGCAGGTGGTGGTCGACCTGGGCTCGACGCCCGGCGCCTGGAGCCAATACGTGCGGCGGCGTTTCGCGCCCAAGGTGGCGGGCGGCGGCGGTGCGGCGGTGGGGGAGCTGGATGGCACCATCGTCGCGTTGGACATGCTGCCGATGGAGCCGATCGAAGGGGTGCAATTCATCGAAGGTGACTTTCGCGACGAACCCACCGCCGCTGCGTTGGCCGCCAGCCTGCACGGCCGACCGGTCGATGTGGTGCTGTCGGACATGGCACCGAATTTGTCGGGCGTCGCGGTGACCGACGCGGCGCGCATGGCCGATCTGGTGGAACTCGCCATTCATTTCGCGGGTCAGCACCTCAAGAACGACGGCGCGCTGGTGGCCAAGGTGTTCCATGGCAGCGGCTACAGCCAATTGGTCGAGCGCTTCAAGCAATCGTTTCGGGTTGTGAAGGCGATCAAGCCCAAAGCGTCGCGCGACAAGTCGGCCGAGACCTTCTTGGTGGGCATCGGCCCGAAGCGGGTTTGATGCCCAGATGCAACCGGACTGCGGCATGCCAATGAATGCGCAGTTGGCCGCGTGCAAGTTGGCCTCAAGCAGCGCCTACGCAGGCCCTTGTCTGGACTAAAATCGCCCCCAATTGCGCTCGCGAGGCGTGGTGCGCCCGCACCACCAAGAGCGAGCACGGAGCCGGGGACGTACAGGCGCGCGGATCCGACGTAGGCACAAGGAGCCGCGGTGAACAATCAATGGTTCTCGAAGGTTGCGGTCTGGTTGGTGATCGCACTGGTCCTGTTCACGGTCTTCAAGCAGTTCGACCGCGGCGTCAGCCAAGGCTCGCAGATCGGCTACTCCGACTTTCTTGAAGAGGTGCGCGCCAAGCGCATCAAGGCCGTCACGCTGCAAGAGGGCAACGGCGGCACCGAAATCCTGGCGACCAAGGAAGACGGCTCCAAGATCCGCTCGACAGCCACCTACCTAGACCGCGGGCTGGTCGGTGACCTCATCGCAAGTGGCGTCAAGTTCGACGTCCGCCAGCGCGAGGAGCCGTCGATCCTGATGAGCATCCTCATCAGCTGGGGCCCGATGCTGCTGCTGATCGGCGTGTGGATCTACTTCATGCGCCAGATGCAAGGCGGCGGCAAGGGTGGCGCATTCAGCTTCGGCAAGAGCCGCGCGCGCATGCTCGACGAGAGCAATAACTCGATCACCTTCGCCGACGTCGCCGGTTGCGACGAGGCCAAGGAAGAGGTCAAGGAACTCGTCGACTTCCTGAAAGACCCGCAGAAGTTCCAGAAGCTCGGCGGCCGCATCCCGCGCGGCGTGCTGATGGTCGGTCCTCCGGGCACCGGCAAGACGCTGCTGGCCAAGGCGATTGCGGGCGAAGCCAAGGTGCCGTTCTTCTCGATCTCCGGTTCCGACTTCGTCGAGATGTTCGTCGGTGTCGGTGCGGCGCGCGTGCGCGACATGTTCGAGCAGGCCAAGAAGAGCGCGCCGTGCATCATCTTCGTCGACGAAATCGACGCCGTCGGCCGCCACCGTGGCGCCGGCCTGGGCGGCGGCAACGACGAACGCGAGCAGACGCTGAACCAGTTGCTGGTCGAGATGGACGGCTTCGAGACCAACCTGGGCGTGATCGTGATGGCGGCCACCAACCGGCCCGACATCCTCGACCCGGCGCTGATGCGTCCCGGCCGCTTCGACCGCCAGGTGGTCGTGCCGCTCCCCGACATCCGCGGCCGCGAGCAGATCCTGCTCGTGCACATGCGGAAGGTCCCGATGGCGGGCGACGTGAAGGGGCGCGAGGGTATCCTCGCCGTCCACACGAAGAAGATTCCGCTCTCCGACGACGTCGACGTCGCCGTGCTCGCGCGCGGCACATCGGGCTTCTCGGGCGCGGACCTCGCGAACCTGGTG
>JBIODO010000297.1:0-5406 GCA_044445225.1 Burkholderiales bacterium | reverse complement strand
GTGGCAGACGCTGCGTGGCTTCGACGTGCAGCGGCCGGTGTTCGTGGAGAGCGAGAGCCGGCGCGTCGGCGCGCTGCAGCTGCCCGACGCGCTGGTGGCGCGCATGCGCGAGCATGCGCAGTGCGTGCGCGTGCAGATGGACGATGGCGCGCGGGTGCAATTGCTGCTGCAGGAGTACGGCTTCTTTGCACAGCAGCCCGAGCGCTTTTGCGAGCTGCTGGGCGCACTGACCGAGCTGCAAGGCAAGGAGCGCGTCACGCGCTGGCAGACGATGGCGCGCGCGGCGCGCTGGCCCGAGCTGTTCGGCGAGCTGATGCGCGAGCACTACGACCCGCTGTACGAGCGGTCGATGAAGCGCAACTTCGCCGGCCTGGCCCACTCGCCGCCGATCTCGCTCGCGGACGGCGCCGAAGCCACGCTGCGCGCGGCCGCGCGTGAGCTGCTGCGCGCCGCTTGAACCCGAGCAGTGCCGCGCATCGGCGGCACGCCCCGATCGCACACCGGTCGGGTGCAGGCGCGGCACCGCCATGCAGTCGCGGGGGCCGTGCGCACGCGGTGTAACGCGTCGATATGATGGCTCGATGGGCGCGCTCTGGAGGCGTTGGTGGCCGATGGCGGTGTGGCTCGTCGTTGCAGGCACGCCCACGTGGGCGCAAGGCACGGCAGACACCGATGCGGCATGGACCTATCAGGTGACGCGCGGCGACACGCTGATCGCGCTCAGCCGCGAGCTGCTGCAACCGGGCATCGGCTGGCAGCGCTTGCAACGCCTGAATCACGTGGCCGATCCGTATCGGTTGATGCCGGGCACCACGCTGCGCATTCCGGTGGCGTGGCTGCGCACCGAGGCGACGGTGGCCGAAGTGGTGTACCTGGTGGGCCAGGTGCGCGCGCAACGCGGCGGCGCACCGCTGGCCGACCCGCTGGCCACCGGCACCCAGCTGCGCAGCGGCGACACCGTGATCACCGGTGCATCGCCGTCGGCGCTGACGCTGCGCCTGGTTGACGGCACACGCATGCTGATCGAGCCCGACAGCACGTTGACGATTGCGCAGCTGCTGCTGCGCGGGCGCAGCGGCGTGGTCGACACGCGCCTGAAGCTCGACCAGGGCAGCACCGATTCGCGCGTCACGCCCACAGGGCCAGGGCCACCGCGCTTTCGCATCGACACGCCGGCCATGAACCTCGGCGTGCGCGGCACGCAGTTTCGCGTGCGTGCCGAAGGCGACGCCGGCTCGCGCGTCGAGGTGCTCGAAGGCAGCGTCGCCGCAGGCACCGGTGCGGCTCTGGGCCAGCGTGTCGAGGCGGGCTACGGTGCCGCAGCGCGCGCGGGTGAACCGGTGCAGGCGCCGCGGCGGCTGCTCGAGTCGCCGGCCCTGGCGGCATCGCAGGCCCGCATCGAGCGATTTCCGCTGCGCCTGGAGTGGCCGGCGCTGAGCGGCGCGGTGGCTTACCGCGCGCAGGTGCTGGTGCCCGACAGCGTGGACCAGCTCGTGCTCGAGGGCCGCTTCGAGCAACCCACCGCCAGCTGGGCCGAAGTGGCCGATGGCCGCTACACGCTGCGCGTGCGCGGCGTCGATGCCGAGGGCTTCGAGGGGCGTGACGCCAGCGCAGGCATCGTCGTGAAGGCACGGCCCGAGCCGCCGTTTGCCAACGAGCCGCAGGTCGATGCCGTGATCTACGGCGAGCGTGTGGTCATGCGCTGGGCGCGCGCGCCGGGTGCCGAGCGGGTGCGGCTGCAGGTGGCCGCGTCGCCCGACTTTGCGCAGCCGTGGCTCGACCGCAGCGACTTGACGAGCACCGAACAAGCGATCGAGGCGCCGCAGGGAGAGCATCACTGGCGGCTGGCGGCCATCGGCCCCGGCGACGACCAGGGGCCGTGGAGCGACCCGCAGGCGTTCACCGTCAAGCCCAAGCCCTCGCCTTCGAGCCCGCAACTGGAGCCGCCAGCCATCGGCGAGCGCGGGTTGGTGTTCCGCTGGCGCGCCAGCGCCGGGGCACGCTACCACTACCAGGTGGCGCGCGATGCGGCGTTCAGCGACATCGTGGTGCAGGGGCCTGCACTGGAGCCCGAGGCGGTGATCCTCGATCCGCAGCCGGGCGTGTACTACTTGCGTGTGCGCACCATCGATGCCAACGGCTTCGAAGGCCCGTATGGCAGCGCGCAACAGGTTGAGGTGCCGCAGCGCTTCAACTGGTGGTGGTTGCTGCTGCTGGTGCCGCTGGCGTTCGCGTTGTAGTGGCGGATGGCGATGAGCGCGCAGCCCATGCCCAGCCCTGCACGCGCCGCGTCGGGCGGCAAGCCCCCGTCACCGGCGACACCTGTTTTTGAAGAAGCGCCGCGGCGCCTGCTGTGGGTCGCCCCGCTGGCGCTGCTGCTGGCCTGGCTGCTGTCGCTGACACCGCTGTACCAACGACTGTCGCTGGCGCTGCTCGATTCGCAGATGCAGCTGGCGCTGCGCGACACGCCGCGTGACGACGTGGCGGTGGTGGACATCGACGATGCATCGATCCGCACGCTGCAGTCGCAACTGGGCCCCTGGCCGTACCGGCGCGACACCTACGCGCTGCTGGCCGACTACCTGATCGAAATGGGCGCCCGGCTGGTGGTGTTCGACATCGTGTTCGCCGACGCGCGCGAGGGCGACGCGCAGCTGGCGCGCAGCATCGAGCGCAGCGCGCGCGTGGTGCTGGCCGCCGGCGCCTTGCGCGAGGCCGTCGACAGCGACACCGGCACGCGCGAGGCGCTGCTGCAGCTCGGCCGCCCGCTGGCCGCCAACTGGCCGCACACCAGCTGGCCGGCTCTGGCCACACCCACCGGCGCGCTGCTGGCGGCACAAGCGGCCTCGGCCGCGGTGGGCGTGGTGTCGGTGCAGCTCGACGACGACGGCCGGCTGCGCCGCATGCCGCTCGTGCACGAGGTGCAGGGGCGCGTCCTGCCGTCGCTGCCGCTGGCCGTGCTGATGACTTTGCAGCCCGATGCGCAGCTCGAATTCAGCGACGGCCGCTATCGCCTGGGCGCCCATCGCTGGCCGGTGGACGAGCACGGCCGCACCGTGGTCAAGCTGCCACCGCGCGAAGCCATCGCCACCACCGGATTTCAGCGCGTGGGGGCGGCAGCGCTGGGCATCATCGACGACCCGTTGCTGCGCGAGCGCTTCGCCGGCCGGGTGGTGTTCGTCGGCAGCAGTGCGTTCCTGTCCGACCAGGCGATCACGCCGCGCGGCCCGCTGTCGGGCACGCAACTGCTGGCCGCCACCACCAGCGCGTTGGCGGCCGACCAGGCGATGACCCCGCCCTCGCGCACGCTCGATGCGGTGTTGATCGTGATGGCGCTGCTGCCCGCCGTGGCGCTGTGGCGCCGCGAGCGGCCCGATGCGACGGTGGATGCCCTGCTCGCGCTGGCGGCCGCCGCCGCCGTGTTGATGACGAGCACGCTGGCACTGGCCATCGGGCGCGTGCAGAGCCACGCCTTGGCGGCGCTGACCGTCAGCGCCGCGGTGTTGGCGCTGGCGCTGTGGGCCTACCAGCGATTCATCCGGCGCGCCAACCGGCGCCTGGCCACCGAACGCGCGATGGCCGATGCGGCCAGCCGCGCCAAGAGCGAGTTCGTGGCCCAGGTGAGCCACGAGATCCGCAACCCGATGAACTCGCTGCTGGGCATGGCCGAGCTGCTGGCCGACACGCCGCTGACCGCCGAACAACGCCGCTACGTCGAGACCTTTCGCGCCTCGGGCCTGACGCTGTTCAAGCTGATCAACGACCTGCTGGACCTGTCCAAGATCGAGGCCGGCCGGCTCGAACTCAACCCATCGGTGTTCTCGTTGACCGAGCTGCTGGCCGAGGTGCAGGCACTGATGCAGCCGCAAGTGGAGAAAAAAGGCCTCGCCTGGAGCGTGCGCGCCGACCCCGGCCTGAGCCCGGGCGTGTGGTGCGACCGCCAGCGCCTGCAGCAGGTGTTGATGAACCTGGCCGGCAATGCATTGAAGTTCACGATGCAAGGCGGCATCACGATCACCGCGCGGCGCGACGCGCGGCAGCCCGAGATGCTGCAGCTCACGGTGGCCGACACCGGCATCGGCATCGCGGCGAGCAAGCACCACACGATCTTTCAGCCCTATGTGCAGGCCGACGGCGGCGTTACGCTCAACTACGGCGGCACGGGGCTGGGCCTGTCGATCACCAAGCGGCTGATCGAGATGATGGGCGGCAGCATCCGCGTCGAGAGCGCGCCAGGCCTGGGTGCGACGTTCCTGTTCGCGGTGCAGGCGCCGCAGCGTGCACTCGAGCAGGCCGCCGGCGCGCCGGCTGCGGCAAGCGGTGGGCATGCCGGTGCGAAGCTGAACATCCTGCTGGCTGAAGACAACGCGGCCAACGTGTTCCTGATCGAATCGCTGCTCAAGCCCAGCGGCCACGTGTTGCACACGGCGGCCAACGGGCTGCTGGCGCTCGAACGGTTCCGCTCCGGGCGCTACGACATCGTGCTCACCGACGTGCAGATGCCGGGCATGGATGGCCTGACGCTGATCCGCGAGATCCGCCAGCTCGAAGCCCGCGAGGGGCGGCCACGCGCCGCGGTGATCGCGCTGACCGCCTTCGCTTTCGAGGCCGACGTCGAGCGCAGCCGCGAGGCCGGCTGCGATGACCATCTGGCCAAGCCGATCAGCCGTGCGCGGCTGTTCGAGGCCATCGAGCGGCATCGGCCAGCGGCGACGGCAGTCGCCGCGCGCCCGGCAGCCGCCGAGCCTGCGACGCTGACCCCGCGGGGGCCGAACCTGCTTGCGCAATTGAGCGCGTCCACCGTCATCGATGCCACTGCCGCGTTCGAACGTCTGGGCCACGACCTCTCGCTGTATCGCCGCGTGCTGGCGCACGCGCAGGTGTTCTTCGGCGACTGGCTGAGCGGCTTTCGCGCCGCGCGCCAGCTGGGCCAGCCCGACCAGGCGACCCGCATGGCGCACGACCTGAAGGGCATCGCCGCCACCATCGGTGCGCAGGCCCTGTCCGACGCGGCGCGCGATCTCGAACAGGCGATGCGCGCGGGTGCGTCGGATACCGACGTCGACGCGCTGATCGATCCGGTCGTGCAGTGCCTGCGCGCCGTGGTGCTGGCGTTGTCGCAGGCGTTCGAGGCGGAGGACGGAGCGCCGAACGGGTCGGGAGGGCGTTGATCGTCTCGGGTTGAGAAGCGGGTTGGCGCGGACTTGACTCGCGTCAAGCGCGCCGCGGCCGCCTGAACCAATGATCGGACCCATGTCGGACAACACGGCCCTCGCCGCATCGCGCCGCTGGGCTTCGGGCTGCCGGGTTTCGCGCTCAACGGCGTCATCAAGTGGTCCATCGGCGGGGTGAGCAATTGAGCAGCGCCCGGGTCGATGCCGACTCGCATCAGGCCGAGGCAGCGCG
>JBIODO010000296.1:0-5406 GCA_044445225.1 Burkholderiales bacterium | reverse complement strand
TGGATACAGGTTCACGCCGCCGGAGATGATCATGTCGTCGAGCCGATCGGTCAGGTGGAGATAGCCATCGGCGTCGACATGTCCGATGTCGCCGAAGGTCTGCCAGCCCTGCGGCGATGTGCGAGCGGCAGTCTTCTCGGGCGCCTTGTAGTAAGCGAACGGCGCGATACCGGAGAAGTACACCTGACCGGTCGTGCCCGTGGGCAGTTCGTGGCTCGATTCGTCGACGATGTGCAGCACACCCTTGCGCGCGCGCCCCACCGAGCCCGGGCGCTGCAGCGCCTCTTCGGACGTGATCAGCGTGAGCCCTACGCCCTCGCTGCCCGAGTAGTACTCCAGCAGGATCGGCCCCCACCAGTCGATCATCGCGCGCTTCACCGGCACCGGGCACGGCGCGGCACCATGAATGGCCGTGCGGTGCGCCGGCGCCTTGTGCCGAGCGCGGCGCTCGGCCGGCAGCGCCAGCAGGCGCTGGAACATCGCGGGCACCCATTGGCTGTGTGTGATGGCCTCGCGCTCGAGCAGATCCAACACCTCATCGGCATCGAAGCGCTCCATCACGAACACCGTGCCGCCGCCCGCGGTCACCGCGAGTGCCACGCGCAGCGGCGCGGCGTGGTACAGCGGCGCGGTCGACAGATAGCGCACATCGGTGCCGCCGACGCCGAACAGCTCGATCAGGTCGGCGGCGAACGGCGGCGTGCCGCCCCAGTCGGCCGGCAGCAGCGGTCGGTGCACGCCCTTCGGTGCGCCGGTGGTGCCGGACGTGTACATCATCAACGCGCCCGGCGGTTCGTGGTCGGCCGGCGCGGGCGATGCGCTGGCGATCTCGGGCCGCAGGTCGACAAAGCCGGTGATCTGTCCGCGCAGCGCCAGCCGCTGCATCGCGGCCGGGCACGCCACCTGGATGGCCAGCGGCGCGAGATCGGTGTCGACGATCACTGCCCTGGCATCGCAGTCGTCGACCAGGTAGCGCACCTCGGCGGCGACCAGCGCGGTCGAGATCGGTGTCAGGTACACGCCGGTGCGCCAGGCTGCCCACGCCAGCGCCAGGCCCTCCGGCCGATTGCCGACCAGCGACGCGATGTGGTCGCCGCGTTGCAGACCGCGTGCGCGCAGCACCGCCGCGATGCGATTGGCGAGCGCTTCGAGCTCGCCGTAGCTCAACCGCTGGTCGCCGCAGACCACCGCGGGTCGATCGGGATCGGCGCGAGCGTGCCGCCGCAGGTCGACGACCTCGTTGCCGGCTGGGCACATGGTCAATCCTTGCGCAGCAGGCCTAGCCTTGCGAGCGTCGCGCGCTCTGACTCGACGGTATGTTTTGCGAAGGCCTCGTATTCCGCCGGGTCCATCGGGATCACCGGCAGCATGAAGCGCGCAAAGGTCGCCTGCACCGCGGGCTCGTCGAGTGCGCCGCGCAGCACGTCGTACAGCCGCTTGACGAGCGCAGGGTCGGTGCCACGCGGCGCGCCGATGCCGAACGGTGATTCGTTGACGATGTCGACGCCCGCCTCGCGCAGCGTCGGCGCGTCGGGGAAGGCGGCCGCACGTTTCGCACCCAGCGTCGCCAGCACACGCAGCTTGCCGGCCTGCACGTGCGGAATGAACTCCGTGGTGCCGCTCATCATCGACACCTGGCCTGCGAGCAACGCGGCGAGAGCCTCGTTCGAGCCTTTGTAGGGCACTGCGGTGAATTGCACGCCGGTCTTCAGGGCAAGCTCCTCCACCGCCAGATGCGGGGTGCTGCCGACGCCCGCGTGGCCGTATGTCACGTCGCCGGGGTGTGCGCGCGCGAATGCGAGCAGTTCGCCCAGGTTGCGGTAAGGAGCGCCGGCCGGCACCGCGAGCCCGAACACGAAGCCACCGAGACCGGCCACGTAGGTGATGTCGCGCAGCGGATCGAAGGCCATCTTCTGCATCAGTGCGATGCGGAACACGCCAAGCGGCAGCAGCGCGAGCACGGTGCCGTCGGGCCGCGCGCCCATGAGCGCGAGTGCGCCTAGCGCGCCACCCGCGCCGGCCTTGTTCTCGACGTTGACAGGCACGCCGAGCCGGCGCGACATCGACTCGGCGAGCGCGCGGCAGACGGCGTCGGTGGAACCGCCGGGCACCGACGGTGCGATCAGCGTGACCGGTCGCGAAGGCAGTGCCTGTGCAAGTGCAGCGTCGAGCGGAGTGGCGGCGGCAAGCGCAGAGAGAACAAAGCGGCGTCGTTGCATCGAATCAACCGGTGCTGCGCTGGGCTTTTTCCTGCTCCGCACGGCCACGCACGAGGGCCTTGGCCTCGGCCCAGTCCTCGGGCGTCAGCTTGCCGAGCGCGGCGAAGGTGCTCGGCGCGGCCAGATGGTGGCCGCCGTCGATTGCGATGTTCTGTCCGGTCAGGTAGTCGCAGCCGTCGGCCTGCAAAAACGTGAGCAGGTTGCACAGCTCGGGCATGCGGCCGAAGCGGCCCATCGGCACCTCGTCGGCCGACGCTGCGCCGACGTTGGCCTTCGGAATGGGCGCAAGCTTCTCCCACGCGCTCTCGGTGGGGAAGGGGCCGGGTGCGACCGCGTTGTCGCGGATGTTGTGCTTGCCCCATTCGACGGCGAGCGACATCGTCATCGCGTGCACCGCGGTCTTGGCCATCGTCGACGGCAACACATAGGCCGAGCCGGTCCACACCCAGGTGACCAGCATGCTGACCACCGAACCCGGCAGGCCCTGCGCGATCCAGCGCCTGCCGCAGGCGAGCGTCGCAAACAGCGCGCCGTCCATCACGGTGGAGCGCACGGCCGCAAAGCCGCGCGGACTGATGTCGATCGACGGCGAGATGAAGTTCGCCGCCGCGTTGTTGACCAGACCCGTGAGCGGCCCGCCACCCCAGATGCGACGGACCATCGCTTCGATCTGTTCGGCTTCGCGCACGTCGCAGACGTGGTGCTCGGCACGGCCGCCGTGTGCGGCGGCTTGGTTCAACTCGGCTGTCGCCTGCTGCAACACGGCCTCGCGGCGCCCGCAGATGTGCACCGATGCGCCATGGGCGACGAAGTGGCGCGCCAGCTCCTTGCCGAGGCCCGTGCCGCCGCCGGTGATCAGGATGCGTTTGCCGGCCAGCACGTCGGCGCGGAAAGTCGATGCGTTCAAGGCGCTGTCTCCTTCACACCGGGTTAACGCCGGCCACGCTATCGGTCGCGCCGCTCTTGCTCGGGTGGTAGTCGGCGAACAGACGCCTCCCGATGATGTGCTTCATCACCTCGATCGAGCCGCCGGCGATCTTGACGATGCGGGCATCGGCATAGGCGCGTGCGATCGGGTACTCCCACATGTAGCCCCAGCCGCCGAACAGCTGCAGGCATTCGTCGACCACCTTGCAGTGCAGGTTGGACAGCCACATCTTGGCCATTGCCGCGTCGACGGCGTCGAGCTCGCCCTTCATGAAGGTGGCGATGCACTTGTCGGTGAACTGGCGGCCGACCACGGCCTCTGTCTTCAGTTCGGCGAGCTTGAACTGGGTGTTCTGGAAGTCGCCGATGGTCTTGCCGAAGGCCTTGCGGTTGGCCGTGTAGTCCACCGTCCAGTCGATCACCGTTTCGGCCACCACGGCGGAGCGGATGGCCTGCGCCAGGCGCTCCTGCGCCAGCTTGGTCATCATCAGCTCGAAGCCTTTGCCCTCTTCGCCAAGCATCGCCGACACGGGGACACGCATTTCGTCGAAGAACAGTTCGGAGGTGTCTTGTGCCTTCAGGCCCAGCTTGTGCAGGTTCTTGCCGCGCCGGAAGCCGGGCAAACTGGTGTCGACCAGGAACAGCGTCACGCCCTTGGCGCCGGCGTGACTGTCGGTCTTGGTGGCGAGCACGATCACGTCGCACAGCTGGCCGTTGGAGATGAAGACCTTCTGGCCCGAGATCACGTAGTTGTCGCCGTCACGCACGGCCTTCGTGCGGATCGCTTTCAAGTCCGACCCGGCATGCGGCTCGGTCATGCCCAGTGACCCGATCGCCTCGCCGGTCACCATCTTCGGCAACCAGCGCTTCTTTTGCGCCTCGGAGCCGAAACTCGCAACGTACGTGGCCACCAGGTCGCAATGGATCATGAAGCCGGGGCCGGTGAAGCCCGAACGCGCCATCTCCTCGAACACGATCACGTCGAACAGGTAGTCCGCGCCGGCACCGCCGTACTGCTCGGGCACGGTGCAGCACAACATGCCGGCGGCTCCGGCCTTGAGCCACAGGTCACGCGGTACGACGCCGTTCTCCTCCCACTTCGCGTGATGCGGTGCGATCTCCTTGTCGACGAAGCGCCTCACCATCGAGCGGAAGGCCTCATGGTCTTCGTTGAACAGCTCACGTTTGAACATGAAGGTCCCTTGGTTCTTCTGGGTCTTGTGGTCGATCAGTACGACTTCGGCAGGTCCAGCACCTTCTCGGCGATGAAACACAGGATCAGTTGTTCGGTCACCGGCGCGATGCGCGTGATCGTCACTTCGCGCAGCAGCCGCTCGACGTGGTATTCCTTCGCGTAGCCGAAGCCGCCGTGGGTCAGCACCGCCTGCATGCACGAGTCGAATCCGGCGCGCGCGCCGAGAAACTTGGCCGTGTTGGCCTCGGCGCCGCACGGCTGCTTGTTGTCGTAGAGCCAGGCGCCTTTCATCACCATCGCCCACGCCGCCTCGAGCGCCATCCAGCGCTCGGCCAGCGGGTGTTGGATGCCCTGGTTCTGGCCGATCGGCCGGTCGAACACGATGCGCTCGCGGGCGTAGGTGGCGGCGCGGCGCAGCGCGTCCTGCCCGATCGCGATGGCCTCTGCGGCAACGAGCAGTCGTTCGGGATTGAGGCTGTGCAGGATGTACGAGAAGCCTTTGCCTTCCTCGCCGATCCGGTCGCTCTCCGGGATGAACAGGCCGTCGATGAAGATGGCGTTGGAGTCGACCGCCTTGCGACCCATCTTCGGGATGCGACGCACCTCGATCTTGCTGCGGTCGAGGTCAGCGTAGAAGATCGTGATGCCATCGGTTGGCCGCGTGCAGTCTTCGAGCTTGGTGGTGCGCGTCAGCAGCATGATCTTGCTGGCCACCTGCGCGGTCGAGGTCCACACCTTCTGGCCGTGCACCAGGTAGCCGCCAGGCACCTTCTTCGCGAACGTCTTGATGGCCGTGGTGTTCAAGCCGGCGTCGGGCTCGGTGAAGCCGAACGCACACTGGTCCTTGCCCTCGATCAGCCGCGGCAGCCAGCGCTGGCGTTGCTCAGGCGTGCCGAACACGACGATCGGGTGCGGGCCAAAGAGGTTGATGTGCACCGTGCTGGCCGCTGCAATGCCACCACGGTGGCGGGCCACCTGGTCCAACTTTAGCGGGCCCTGGGTCCCGCCGTGGCCGGCGCCGCCGTAGTCGGTGGGCATCGTGATGCCGAGCCAGCCGGCTTCGGC
>JBIODO010000295.1:0-5408 GCA_044445225.1 Burkholderiales bacterium | reverse complement strand
GTCCTCGGGGCCGAGGTAGGCCAGCTCCTGGTCGTACTTGGCGAGCTCGGCGATGTGGGCCGGGTCGTACATCGCGGTCTTGAAGGCCTGGTGCAGCGTCTGCACCACCACGGCCGGCAGTCCGCGCGGCCCGGCCAGCCCGTAGGGCGACGTGGCGACGATGCCGTAGCCCAGCTCTTTGAGTGTGGGCACCTGCGGCCAGCGGGTGGTGCGCTGCTCGCCGAAGGTGACCAGCAACCGCAGCCTGCCGGAATCGACGAAAGGCGCGAAGCCGTTGGAGTTGACACCGGCCATCACCTGGCCCGACGACACCGCCACCATCTGCTCGGCCGTGCCCTTGTACGGCACGTGCACATAGGTCGCGCCGCGGCGCGCCATCAGATCGTCCATCACCAGATGCGGTGTCGTGCCCACGCCGTTGGTGGAGACCGTCAGTTCGCCGGGGTGCTGGTGCGCCCACTGCAGCATGTCGTCCAGGGATCGGAAGGCGCTGGAGGCAGGCACCACGACGCCGAAGGTGACGCCGCTGATCTGGATGATCGCCGTGGTGTCGCGGATCGGATCCCACATGAGCTTTTGCACCCACGGGGCGCGGAACACCGGCTGCGGCATCTGCGCGATGGTGTAGCCATCGGGTGCAGCCTGCTGCAGCACCGGCATCGCCAGCGTGCCGCCGGCACCGGCGCGGTTCTCGATGATGATCTTCTGGCCGAGTGAGCGCGCCGCGAGCTCGGCCAGTATGCGCAGCGTGAGGTCGGTGGCGCCACCGGCCGGCCATGGAATCCATAGGTTGATGGGCCGGCTCGGATAACCGGTGCCTGACTGCGCGCGCGCCGTTGCGAACGCCGGCCCGAAGGCGAGCGCGGCCATTGCACCGACGATGCGGCGGCGTTCAGCGCCGTGGCCGGCCACGTTGCGACTGTCGAGAGATTGCACCGGCGTGTGACTCGAGGTGGCCGAAGAAGGTTTCAATGTCACGCGGGGCCACCTCGCTTGGTCAATGCGCCGAAGCCACGTTGCGGGTCGTAGCCCCAGCTGGCAAGCGCGAAGCACGCCACCAGCGTGCCCACCACCACGTAGGGGGAGATGCCGGCGTCCTTGCCGTACAGCGCAAAGCGCATCCACTCCACCGCGTGCGTGAACGGATTGAACTGCGCGACGCGATACACCCAGTCGGCGCCGGACTCCTCGAGCTTCCACAACGGGTACAGCGCGGTCGACAGGAAGTACATCGGAAAGATCACGAAGTTCATGGTGCCGGCAAAATTCTCCAGCTGCTTGATGTGCACGCTCAGCAAGAGCCCCAGCGAACCGAGCATCAGCGCCGCGCACACCGCCGACAGCAGCACCATCGGCGTCTGCGGCCCGAACACCGGCAGCGCGGTGCCCAGCAGCGCCGCAACGATCACGAACGCCGCCGCCTGCGCCAGCGACAGCACCGCGGTGGCGATGAGCTTGGACAGCAGGATCCACGCACGCGGCAGCGGCGCGGTGAGCAGCAGCCGCATCAGGCCCATCTCGCGGTCGTACACCATCGCCAGGCTCGACTGCATGCCGTTGAACAGCAGCACCATGCCCACCAGCCCTGGCGCGATGTAGAGGTCGTAGGGGATGTAGGTGTCATACGGCTCGACGATCGCCACGCCGAACACGTTGCGAAAGCCCGCGGCGAACACGGCCAGCCACAACAAGGGTCGCACGAGGGCCGACACCAGGCGGCCGTATTGCCGGCTGAATTTGGCGAGCTCGCGCCACACGATCGCACGCATCGCCTGCAAGGCGTGCGCGATGCCGCTGCGGCGCTCGGCCTGGTCGGTCACGGTTTGGGTTTGCACAATTTCTCCGGCGCATCGGCGCCCAGCGTGTCGAGGTTGTTCTTCGGGTGCAGCACGCCATCGGCGGGTGCCATAGCGACCACGCCTTGGCCGTCGGTGAGCAGCAACGGCTGTCGCAGCTGGCCGTCCCACGCGCGAAACGACATCGACGTGCCTTTCGAGCCATCGAGCTCGAGCACGGGCAACGCCTTGGCGAACGCGGCGGCCGGCCCTTTGGGCACCGCGACGGCCGCTGCCGCGAGCGCCTTGCCGGCCAGCCACGCCGCCCAGTCGTGCGCGGTCATCGGGCGCCCGGCGGATTTGGCGAAGCGGCGCGACACCTGCGGTGCGCCGAAGCGCTCGAACTGCGCCTGCCACGCCAGCGCCACCAGGCCGGCGTCGCCCACCACCGGCCGCGGCAGCGCGGTGCGATAGGGCAGCGCGCGCGCGAACTCGCCATCGCTGTCGACCACCCACACCACGTCGTAGCTGCCGACGTTGGCGGTGCTTGTGAGCAGCAGCGGGTTGGCGAGGTCGCGCTCGCGCGGGTCGGCCGACAGCTTGAACGGCTTCATTTGCACGAGCTTGAGCGCATAGCGCTTGATGGCGGCTTGCGCGACCGCCGCGCGCTCGGCGTCGAGCTCGCTCGGGCCGGTCAGCAGCAGCACCTGCGACCAGCGGCGCGCCACCAGCGTCTGCGCCAGAGCGTCGGCGCGCATGCGCTCGCTGGGCAGCAGGTGCAGCACGCGCGCGCGGCAGTCACGCTCGCGCAGCCGGTCGGCAGCGTCGGCCACGTTGAGCAGCGGCAGTGGCGTGGCATCGGCGGCGCCGAGCAGCCAATCGGCGGGCAGGTCGGACACGATCGCAGCAACGCCCGCTTTCTGCGCGCGCGCCGCGGCGTCGCGCGCGGCCTGCGCATCGGCCACTGCGTTGCGCTCGAGTGCCACGCTGGCGCCCGCCGCGTCGAGCTCGAACTGCGCCTCCGTCAACGCCACGGAGAGGCCGTCGAACGCGGGGCCGCCCGGGTGGCCGAGGTAGGCGCGTTCGGTGCGGCTGCGTTCCAGCCGCGGATCGTCGGCCCGCTCGAGCAGCAGCACCTTGAACGGCGCCGCGCTCGCGGCCGCGCACAGGCCCAGCACCAGCGACAGGCCGATCGCTCGGCTAGCGCGGATCATTCGACGATGACCGCCATGTACGGCACGCGGCCCACCGGCACCGTCTTCAGCGCCTTGGCGCTCGCCACGTCGACCACCGTGAGGTCGTCGCTCAAGCCGTTGCACACCAACAGGCGCGCCTCGGCCTTGTCGAGCGTGACGTTCCACGCGCGCTTGCCCACCAGCACCAGATCGCCGACCTTGCGCGACGCCACGTCGACGAAGGCCACGTGGTTGGCGCGCCCGAGCGCGACGAACGCGCGCTTGCCGTCGCGCGTCATCGCGATGCCCACCGGCGTGATGTCGGTGTCGCGAATGCCCTTGACCTGGAACTGCAGCGTGTCGATCACCGAGTAGTCCTTGGTCGACAGCACCGTGATGCTGGCGGAGAGCTCGTTGGTCACCCACAGCTGCGCGCCGTCGGGCGTCAGCGCGAAGCGGCGCGGCCGCTTGCCGACCTTGACGTTCTTCAACACCTTGCCGCTGGCGGTGTCGATCACGTGCACGAGGTTGGCCACTTCGGAGGTCACCCACACGACGGCGCCGTCGTGCGACACCTTCACACCCTCGGGCTCCTTGCCGACCGGCACCTTGCGCAGCACCTTGCCGCTGGCGATGTCGATCATCGTCAACTCGGCTTCGTCCTCGTTGGTCACGTACAGCGTCTTGCCGTCGGGCGAGAGGTCGAAGGCCTCGGGGTCGTCGCCCAGCGGCAGCCTGCGCAGCGACTTGCGCGTGGCCACGTCGATCACGTCGGCCGCATTTGATTCGCCGCACGCCACCAGCAGCTGTTGGCCGTCGGGCGTGAGCTGCATGTGGCGCGGCCGCTTGCAGGTGGCGACGGTGCCGGTGACGGCAAGCGTCTTCAGGTCGATCACCGTCAGCGCGTTGTCCTTCTCGCTCGACACCAGCGCCACACCCTGCGCCAGCGCCGGACCGGCGACGAGCAGCGCGCACAACAAGCCCAAGCGGGCAACCAGGGGCTGCATCAAACGGTCTCCTTGCCGGTGTGTTGAGCCCGCGCGGGGGCGGCGGTGGCGCGCAGGAAGGCTTCTTCGAGGGTGCCGCCGCCGAGCGCCCGGGCCACCTCGTCGGGCACGCCGTCGGCCAGCAGCCGGCCCTTGTGCAGCACGAACACGCGGTCGGCACCGGCGGCCTCTTCGACCAGGTGCGTGGCCCACAGCACGGCGGTGGCGCGCGCGGTCACCTCGGCGCGCACGGTGGTCAGCAGGTCGCGCCGCGATTTGGGATCGAGCCCGACCGTGGGCTCGTCCATCAGCAGCAGAGCAGGGCGGTGCAGCAGCGCGCGCACCAGCTCGACCTTGCGGCGATTGCCGCCCGACAGTTCGCGCACCGGGCGTTCGAGGTCGTCGGCCAATCCTGCGCCCTGACATCCCTGTGCGATGCGCGCCAGCGCGTCGGCGCGCGGCAAGCCGTGCAGATCGGCGTGGAACAGCAGGTTGGCGCGCACCGACAGGTCGAGGTCGAGCGACATCTGCTGGAACACCACGCCGATGTGGCGCAACGCCCTGGTGGCCACGCGCTGCATCGAATGGCCGGCCACCTCGATCTGCCCGGCGTCGGGAACGAACAAGCCAGTGAGCAGCTGGAACAGCGTGGATTTGCCGGCGCCGTTGGGGCCCAGCAGCGTCGCGAACGTGCCGCCTCGCAGCGCGATCGACACGCCGTCGAGCGCGACCCGATCGCCATAGCGTTTGGTCAGGCCCGTGACGCTCAACGTGACCGCGTCAGGGCTCATCGCGGCACCCGTGCGCGGCACGCGGCGGTGTTGGCGTTGTCGGGGGCCCCGGCGCTCATGCGCGCGTTATAACGCGTGCGCCGTGGCACGCCAGGGCGGCGCGGCTCCCGGATGCGCGGCACGGTGGCGTCATTCCGTGTGCGGCCGGTTCCAGCGCAGTTTGCGATAGATGGTGTTGCGGCTGATGCCCAACTGCCGCGAGGCCTCGGAGATGTTGCCTTGCGCCGCGTCCACCGCCTCGCCGATGGCGTCGAGCGTCAGCGCATCGAGCGACTGCCGCGCCTTGTCGCCTGGGCTGGCCGCCTGCATGCTCGCCGTGGACGGGGCGAGTGCCTCCTCGACCACGTCTTCGCTCAGATGTTCGCGCCGGATCTCGCGGCCGCTGGCAGCCAGCGCCACCGCCGTGCGCAGCACGTTGTGCAGCTGGCGCAGATTGCCGGGCCAGCGGTGCGCGCGCAGGAGTGTCACCACACTGTCGGCCAGCCGCATGCTGCTGCGCGGCGCCTCTTGCTCGACGAGGGTCTGCGCGAGCTCGATCAGGTCGCTGCGCTCGCGCAGCGCGGGCACGCGCAGCGTCAGGCCGTTGAGGCGGTAGCACAGGTCTTCGCGCAAGCGCCCGGCCTCGACCAGCGCGCGCAGCGGTTCGCGGCTGGCGCACACCAGGCGCAGCGACGGCGCCGC
>JBIODO010000294.1:0-5435 GCA_044445225.1 Burkholderiales bacterium | reverse complement strand
GTGGCGAGTCGCGCGGTGGCGAGTCGCGCGGTGGCGAGTCGCGCGGTGGCGAGTCGCGCGGTGGCGAGTCGCGCGGTGGCGAGCGCGACGGCCGGGGTGAAGCGCGAGGTGACGATTCGCGGCGCCGCGGCCGCGAGGGTCGCGAAAGCCGCGACAACCGAGACGGGCGCGACGCACGGGCCGAGCAAGTGCCAAGCGATTCAACGGCACCTGCGCAGCGAGGTGAATCGCGCGACGAGGCGGCAAGCAGCCAGCGCCGCGGTCCGCGCCCACCGCGAGAGGCGAGGCCGGTGCCAGAGGGCGCGGCGAGCACGCTGCCACCGAGCTTCGTCGACACGATTCCGGTCGATGAAGCCGCAGTCGAGGCCGGCGATGGTGAGCGCGACGGCCGCCGCCGCCGCCGCCGCCGCGGTGGTCGTCGCGACGATGCCGGCTCCGATTCGGCAATGCAGCCCAACGATGGCCGCGAGGCGATACCCGGCGTCGGCGAAGCGCCCGCATCGATGTCGCCGACGACCGATGTTGTGCGCGAGGCCGCCCCCCGCGAAGGCACGGTCACGCGTGAGCGCGAACGGCCATGGCGCGAAGAGCGCGGCGCGGCGCCGGCCGGCGACAGCGTCACGCTGCCGCCCGGCGCGGCCGCGCTGCCCGCGGCTGGCGAGGCGTCGACAGCGGCAGCCGCGGCTCCAACACCTCGGATCGTGCCGCCGGTGCCGCACTTCGAACTGCCGACCCACGCGTTGGAGCAGCTGGCCGACGGCGCCGGACTGCAGTGGGTGCAATCCGATGCCGACAAGGTGCGCACCGTGCAGGAGGCGATCGCCGCCGAGCCACCGCCGGCACACGTGCCGCGCGAGCGCAAGCCGATGGCGCTGGCCGACGATGGTCCGTTGGTGCTGGTCGAGACGCGCAAAGACCTGTCGCAACTGGGGCTGCCTTTCGAACGCCAGGCCGAGGCCCGCGCGCAGCCGCTGCAGCCCTAACGCAGCGATCGAGCCGGCCCTGCGGGGCCGGCCGTGCGCGGCCGTTCTAGACCAGGCGATCCAGCGCGAGCTGGTAGGCGGTGGACCGCATCAGGTCTTCCCAGGCCAACGGCGCGCTGGCAGGCAGCAGCGCGTACCGCCTCGCCTCACCCGCCTCGCTGGCTTGCCAGCCGCCCTGCGCCCGTGCACCGGCCAAGCCATCGAGCAGTTGATCGACCGCGGCGCCACCGTCGATCGACTGATTGCACAACAGCACCATGTCGCAGCCCGCCTGCAGCGCAGCGACGGCCGCCTCGGTGTAGCTCAGCTCGCGGCCATCGAGCCGGCGCGCACCGGCCATGCTCAAGTCATCGCTGAATATCGCGCCGTCGAAGCGCAACTGCGTGCGCAGGATGTCTTGCAGCCAGCGGCTCGAAAAACCGGCCGGGCGCGCATCGACCTTCGCATACACCACGTGCGCCGGCATCACGCTGGCCAGGCTCGTCGACAGCCAGCCATACGGTGCCGCATCGTCGCTCAACAGCGCCTTCAGGCTGCGGCGGTCGATCGGAATGTCGACATGGCTGTCGGCAGCCACATGGCCGTGACCCGGAAAGTGTTTGCCGCAGTTGGCCATGCCGGCGCGCAACAGGCCGTGCATCACGCTCTTGGCCAGCAAGCCCACGACGCGCGGATCGCGATGGAACGCGCGGTCGCCGATGACGGTGCTGCCGCCGTGGTCGAGGTCGAGCACCGGCGTGAAACTGAGGTCGACCCCGCAGGCGCGCAATTCGGCACCGAGTACGTAGCCCACCGCGGTGGCGGCATCGGTGGCGCGCATCGCATCGCGCATCCACAGCTCACCGAGTGCGCGCATCGGTGGCAACAAGGTGAAGCCATCACTGCGAAAGCGCTGCACACGGCCGCCTTCGTGGTCGACGCAAATCAGCAGGTCGGGCCGCAGCGCCTTGGCCTCGGCGGTCAGCTCGGCGAGTTGTTTGCGGTCTCGCCAGTTGCGCGCAAACAGGATCAGGCCACCGGTCAGCGGGTGTTGCAGCCGGCGCCGATCGTCGGCGTTGAGCGTCAGGCCAGCGACGTCGAGCACGACCGGTGCGTGAGAAGTCATGGTGTGGACAACGCCTCTACGACCACGAACGCGGTGGCGACGTTGGCCTCGTCGCTGACGCTTACGAAGGCGCGCAGCCGGCGCTCGGCGAACCACGACGCGAGCGTACCGTGCAGGCGGATCTCGGGCTTGCCGCCGGGCACGTTGATCACCTCGCACGAGCGCCAACTCATCGGCGCATGCATGCCAAGCCCGATGGCCTTGGAGAACGCCTCCTTGGCCGAGAAGCGGGTCGCCAGGTAGCTCACGCCGCGGCGGGGCCCGCCCGCGCGCCCCGCGGGCGCCCCGCGCCCCCAACCCGCCCAATACGTCGGTCCCCACCACTCGCTCCGCCAACCCATCGCGGTGGCGATCCCGCGCCGCTGCGATGCGGGTGATGTCGCACACGTCGGTGCCGATGCCGATGATCATCGCGACGCGGTCGGTTGCGCCAACTGGATGCAACGCTGGTACTCGCGCACCGTCTGCGTCATGCCGAGTTCCAGCGCATCGGCCACCAGCGCGTGACCGATCGACACCTCGAGCACGCCGGGCACGGCGCGCAGGAAATCGGTGAGGTTGGCGCGATTCAGGTCGTGCCCGGCATTGACGCCCAGGCCCACCGCTTGCGCCGCACTTGCGGCCGCGGCATAGCGCGCCAGCACGGCGGCCTGCCCGGGTGTGCCGTGAGCGCGGGCATAGGCCTCGGTGTACAGCTCGACGCGATTGGCGCCGAGCTCGGCGGCATGCGCCATCGCCTCGGGCAGCGGATCCATGAAAAGGCTCACGCGCACGCCCAGGGCACGCGCCTCGGCCACCAGCGGCCGCAGCCGTTGCATGTCGGCGGGCAAGTCCCAGCCGTGGTCGGAGGTGAGCTGTTCGGCCGTATCAGGCACCAGCGTGCATTGGTGCGGCTTCAACTCCCGCACGAACTGCATCAGATTGTGGGTCGGGTTGCCCTCGATGTTGTACTCGACGTGCGGCCACTCGCGCAGCAGCGCAGCGAGCTCGTGCACGTCGCGCGTGCGGATGTGGCGCTCGTCGGGCCGCGGGTGCACGGTGATGCCCTGCGCGCCTGCCAACATGGCGATGCGCGACAACGCCACCACGTTGGGCACCTCGAGCGAGCGCGAATTGCGCAGCAGCGCGATCTTGTTGACGTTGACCGACAGCGCGGTGCGCGCATCGCGCGCAAAGGGTTCGGGAGCGACCAGCGGATTCATCGTGGTGGGGTCGTGGCGTCGAGCAGGCGCTGCGTGTCGATGGCCAACTGGCGGGTGCGCAGCATTGCACCGCCCAGATGATAGTGAAGCTGGCCGCGCAGCAGTGGCTTCAAGGTCTGCAGTTCGCGCGCGCACGCGGCGTGTAGTGCCTGCAAGGTGCCGGCGCCGGGCGCCTGCGCGGCCCAATCGTCCATGGCCGACGCCAGCTCCAGGCAGGCCGTGCCGGCGAGCGACGCCTCGCCTGCTGCCGCCTCGACGAGGCCTTGCTCGACGCGCAGCACGTAGCGCCCGGCGGGGGCCACCGGTTGCTGGGTCAGCGTGGTGCGGCTGAACTCGGGCAGCACGCCGGTCTCGCGCAGCAGCAGCAACTCGAACGCGCGCAGTGCCGCTTCGCTGCTCATCTCGTTGTCGCTCAGGGCGGGCAGCGTGGCGGCATAGGCGTCGAACAGGCGCGGGTGCGGGTCGTCGCGCGCCAGCAAACGCAACAGCAGCTCGTTGAGGTAGAAGCCGGCGAACCAGCCCGACCCGCGCAGGGCAGCGACCTCGCCGCCGCCCCACTCCGCGCTGCGCAAGGTGCGCAACTCGGCGCCGGGTTCACTGCGCGGGCGCGCAAACTGCACGAGCACCGCCTGGAACGGCATCAGCACGCCACGCAGTTGCGAGGTGGGCCGCTTGGCCCCTTTGGCTGCCGCGACCATGCGGCCGGCATCTCGGGTGAATAACTCGACGATCAGGCTCGACTCGCTCCAGTCGTAGCTGTGCAGCACGAAGGCGTCGTGCATGGCGGTGCCCGACCGCCGTGCGCTGTTGCCACTCGATGCCCGAGGCGCTGCCGCGCCCGCCACCGGATTGAGATCGCCCGGCCCGGAGCTCATCCGATGCCGTAGCTGCGCAGGTGGCGCTCGTCATCGGCCCAGCCCGAGCGTACCTGCACCCACAGTGCCAGGTGCACGCGGGCATCGAGCAGGTGTTGCAGTTCGTGCCGCGCCTCGGTGCCAATGCGCTTCAGGCGCTCGCCGCCCTGGCCGATCACGATGCCCTTGTGGGCGTCACGCTCGACGACGATGGTGGCGGCGATGTGTACGCTGCGTTGCACTGCGACGGCGCGCTGCCGCAACTTTGCCGGCGCCGGGGCGTCCCATTCCTCGAAGCGATCGAGCACCACCGTCGAGGTGTACGGCAACTCTTCGCCGGTCAGCCGGAACAACTTCTCGCGCACGATCTCGGCGGCCAGGAAGCGCTCGTCGCGGTCGGTCAGCGCATCGGGGTCGTGCACCCAAGACCGCTCGGGCAGACGCGGCTCGATGATGTCGAGCAAGCGCTCGACGTCGGCACTGCGTTCGGCCGACATCGGCACGTATTCGGCGAAGGCGTGCTGTTGCGGCAGCGCCTGCAGCCAGGGCAACAAGTCGGCGCGGCGATGCACCATGTCGAGCTTGTTGGCCACCAGGATGGCTGGAACACCGGCCGGCAGCAGCGCCACCACCTGCTGGTCGTCCTTGCCGAAGCGGCCGGCCTCGACCACCAGCAGCACCAGGTCGACATCGGACAGCGAGCTGCGCACCGCGCGGTTCAGGTTGCGGTTCAACGCCTGCGAATGGCGGGTTTGAAACCCCGGTGTGTCGACGAACACGAATTGCGCCTGCCCGCGCGTGCGCACGCCGACGATGCGGTGGCGCGTGGTCTGGGCTTTGCGCGACGTGATGCTGATCTTTTGGCCCACCAGCGCATTGAGCAAGGTGGACTTGCCCACGTTGGGCCGGCCGACGATCGCCACGGTGCCGCAGCGCGTGGGCGCGCCGGCCATCGCGCCGGTCACCACCTCAGGCCCGCAAAGGACCGCCCGGCTGATCGCTGGCCTTCAGCGCGTCGAGCAAGCGGCGCGCGGCCTCTTGCTCGGCGGCTCGGCGCGAGCGCCCGCGCCCGGTCTCGGCCAACGACAACGCGGGAATGGCGCACTCGACCTCGAAGGTCTGCGCGTGCGCCTGGCCGGTGGTGCCGACAATGCGGTACGACGGCACCGCGATGCGCCGTGCTTGCAGCCACTCTTGCAGCTCGGTCTTGGCGTCCTTGGACCAGGTGTGCGCCTCGCTGGATACGATCACGTCGCCGAACAAGCGCCGCACCAACTCGAACGCGCACTCG
>JBIODO010000293.1:0-5446 GCA_044445225.1 Burkholderiales bacterium | reverse complement strand
GGCTGCGCTCGAGCGCTCGAATCGAAGCGCTCGGGCACGCCCACGATGTCTTGCGGCAGCGGCTGCGCGCCCGTGCGCCGCCGTGACAGTTTGCTCATGAAGCACTCCTTCGAGACACCGGAGGTTTTCCGATGCACTCGATGCGCATGTGACAGCCGCGCAGCGGCGTGTGACAGATGCAATGTGGCGCGCTGCTTCAGGCCAAGGCCTCGGCCAGCACCCTGGCCAATTCGGCACGCCGCAGTGGCTTGGTCAGCACACGCGTCACCCCCGCCGAGGCGGCGCGCTGGGCCAGCAGTGCGCCGCCGTACCCGCTGACCAGCAGCACCGGCATCTCGGGCGCGAACACCCGCAGGGCCAGCGTGAGTTCGATGCCGCTCAAACCGGGCATCACCTCGTCGAGGATGACGGCGGCGAAGCTCGGTGCGCGCGCGCGCAACGCCAGCAGCGCGGCAGCGGGATCGACGGTGCCCTCGGGCTCGTAGCCGAGGCCTTGAAGCATCTCGACGGCGAGGCCGACCAAGTCGGGTTCGTCATCGACCACCAGCAGCCGCTGTCCGGCTCCTCGCGCCGAGGCACTCGGCATCGAATCGGCAGCGCCGAGCGGCTCCGTGCACTCCGGCAAGTACAGCGTGAAGCGCGCACCGTGACCCGGGCTGCTCTTCACATCGATCGCACCGCCGATCTCGACCACAACGCCATGCACCACGGCCAATCCCAGGCCGGTGCCCGACTGCGCACGCCGCGTCGTGAAGAACGGCTCGAACAGGTGCTCCATCACGTCGGGCGTGATGCCGCTGCCCTGGTCTGCCACCGTCAGCACCAGATAGTCGCCGGCCGCCAGTGCGCTGTGCGAAAGCACCCGCGGCGCCGGCACGTGCTCGCGCCGCAAGCGCACGCTCAGCATGCCACCCTGCGGCATGGCCTGCATCGCGTTGGTACACAGGTTCGTGACGGCTTCGAAGGCCTGTGTGGGATCGCCGCGCAGGCGCGCGCCTTCGGCCTCGAGCGCGTGCTCCAGCACGACGCCGGGCCGCAACGACGCCGCCAGCAGGCCGAGCACTTCTTCGACCACCGGTGCCAGTTCGAACACCGTCGAGGTACGCGCGCCGCCGCGGCTGAAGGCGAGGATGCGTTCGATCAGCGCCTTGCCGCGCGAGGCCGCCTGCAGCACTTTGTCGAGATGGCGTGCCTGGCCGCTGCCCGGCGGGGCGGCGTCCTGCGCCATCTCGCCGAATCCGACGATGCTCGCGAGCACGTTGTTGAAGTCGTGTGCCACGCCGCCAGCAAGCGTGCCCAGCGACTCGAGCTTGCTGGAGCGCGCGAGCTGTGCCTGCAGCGCCAGCCGGGCTTCGTCGCGGTGGCGATCGGCGAGCTGAACCAGGTAAACAGGGGCCGCCATGCTGGCGAGCAGCAGGGCCAGCGCGATGCCGGCACCCTCGGCCGACTGGCGCCAGGACATCAGCACCGCCGACATGTCGCGCGAGACGAACACCTTGATGTCGTAGCGTGCAATGCCGTGCAGCGCCACCAGGTTCTCGCTGCCGTCCCGGAACTCGCGCATTTCCATGTCGGGCCGATTGGTCAACCTTTGCGCCACGCCGGCTTCGTCGAGCGGCGGCGCTGCGACGTTGGCACCCGCCAGGCGCACGCCGTCACTGCGGAACACCGCCATGCGCGCGTCAGCGGCCGGCAACGCTGCACCAAAGGCACCCAGCAGGGTGCTTGCCGGCAACGCGGCAAGGATCCAGCCGTCCGTCGTGCCCGGCGCGTCGCTCATGCGAATGGCCAGCGCCACCATCGGTTCCTTTGCGCCCGAGGGCCGGAACGGGCGACTCAACGAAATCGCGTCGGCGGCGAGCTTGTCCAGCGCTGGCGAGAACGTCGCCAGATCGGGGGCGGGTGTGGCATCCGATGCGGCGATCACGCGCCCGTCGCGGTCCACCAGCCACAGCGTCTCGACCAGCGGCATCAGGTCGGCGCGCGTGTGCAGCGATGGCGTGGCCTGCGCCCCGGTCACCGGCAGGCGACCTTCGTGCAGCTCGGCCCGCATGGCGTGCAGGCCCTCTTGCGCGCCGCGCAGCCCGCGGTCGATCTCGTCGGTCAATGCGAGCGACAGCAAGCGAAGTTCGCGCGTCTGGCTGCGCACGGCATCGCGTCGCAGGTGCCACAGCGAAAGGCACGCGACCGCGGCGACCGACAACCACAACGCCAGCGCAATCAGCCACGGTCTGAGGGGCTTGCTGGAGCGCGGCTGCACGTCAGGATCCATGCGTTGGATTGGCCGACCGGAACACTACCTCATCGTCGGCCGCAGCGAGCACGTCGACGATGTGTGCGTTCGACCGGCACGGCGCTGCGTCGCGCGCCGTGCATGCGCTACGATCTTCGGCAGTGCCACGCCCACGATGTCGATGCGGCGTGCGCCCCGCGACGAAGCCGTGAGCGCCAGCTCTATTTGCCCACACGTGCTCGTGGTCGACGACGACCCCGACGTTCTCGAGCTGGTGGTCGAGTACCTGGGCAACAACGACATGCGTGTCAGCGCGGCAAGGTCCGGGCGCGAGATGTTCGAGCTGTTCGAAAGGGAAGCGATCGACCTGGTGCTGCTGGACCTGAAGCTGCCCGGAGAAGACGGCATGCAATTGGCGCGCACGCTGCGCGAGCGCGCCACCGTGCCGATCGTGGTGTTGACCGGCCGCAACGAGGAGGCCGACCGCGTCATGGGCCTGGAGCTCGGCGCGGACGACTATGTCACCAAGCCGTTCAGCCCCCGCGAGTTGCTGGCCCGCGTGCGTGCCGTGATGCGGCGTTATCAGGTGCAGGCCACTCTGCCCGAGCGCGACAACAGGCGCCGTGCGTTTCGCTTCTCGGGCTGGGAGCTGAATCTGCGCACACGCCGCCTGCTGTCCCCCGATGGCACCTCGGTGGAGCTGTCCAACGGTGAATTCAGCTTGCTGGCCGCGCTGTGCCGGGCGCCTCAGCGCGTGTTGTCGCGTGACCAGTTGTTGTCGATGTCACGGCTGCACGAGGCCGAGGTTTACGACCGCACGGTCGACGTGCAGATCCGACGGCTTCGGCTCAAGCTGGAGGCAGACAAGGCGAATCCGGCGCTGATCGTCACCGAGCGCGGAGTCGGCTACCGACTGGCCAGCGACGTGGAAACACTGTACTGACCCCGGGGCCTGTGGTGCTGGCCGCCGGCGCGGCCAGCGGCGAGCAAATCGCCTGCGAAGTCAGCACCCCGCCGTGCACTTGCCCGCGGCGTCGAACTCCATCGTCTTGCCAGACAGCGGCACGTGCACCGGCACCTTCGTGGCTTTGATGAAAGCCTCGGTCTTGCTGCCCGGGCGCACCTTGCCGCCCTCGGTGCCGACCTCATTGGCATGCGAGGCGATCACCGAAGCGGGCTTCACCAGCTCGTTGATCACGTAGGCGGCCTCGACGGGGCCCGTGGTGAAGCCGTCGCCGATGTTCATCACGGCGAGCGTTGCGTGGTAGTGGTTGCGCACCACCAGCTCCATGTCGGCCGTGATGCCGGTGTCACCGGACAGGTAGGCCACCAGACCGTTGCTGAAGCGCAGCACGTAGCCGGTGGCCAGCCCCACGTCGCCCGCGATGCCCGCCTCTTTCATGGCCTTGCCGAGCTCGCCGCCGATGTAATCGGGATCCAGGCCGTTGCTGTGCATCGCCGTGACCGTGGCGATGCGCACGCCCCCGACGGTCACGCTGCCGCCGAAGCGGGCGAGGATCGAGTTGGCGGGATCGCCGCCGTTGGCCTTGAGCTTGGCCGCGAAGAACGGCGGCATCTCGCTGCCGGTGACGATCTTCGACTTCTTGGCCAACGCGATGTTCACCGCGTTGGAGTTGGGCATCGCCGACACCGACATGTCGGGCTTGTCGCAGGCGCCCGAGTTGGGCGCCTTGTTGTGCGCATTGCCCAGGTGGTCGCCGTGCATGTGGCTCACCAGAATGATGTCGATCTTGCCCAGGCGCGGATCGGCCGCGCCGGCCACGGTGCGGCCCGGGTCGTAGAGGATGCGCGTGCCGTTGGGGTCTTCGAACACCAGCGCCCGATCCTGCGGGCAGAACTCGCCGTCGATGCCGCCCAGCGGCGTCACCTTCACGGTCTGGCCCAGAGCGGGAAAGGTCAATGCGGCTCCGCAGACGCCCACGGCTGCGATCCAGGTCGAACGATTCATGGAGTCTCCATCTGTTGTTCTGCCAATGGCCCTGCAAGCTACCACCGTCGCGCCACCGGCATCAACGGGGGATGCGCTGGGGTCTAACCTCTTTGTGGCACCTGCTCATGCGTGGCGCACTCGAGCTCGACCCTTTGTGGATCACACGCGCAGTCCGCGCACCACGGCCCGCGTCATCGTGGCGGTGTTGCCTTTGCCGCGGATGTCGCCGGTGCGCGACAGCGGGTCGGCCAGGGCTGCGGTGATGGCACGGGACATCGCAGCCGCCATGCGAACCGCGCCTTCGTTGCTGCGGCGCTGCCCGAGCCAGTCGAACATCATCCGGGTCGAATCCATCATGGCGTACGGGTTGGCGACGCCCTTGCCCGCGATGTCGGGCGCCGAACCGTGCGTGGCCTGTGCCATTGCGACATCGCCGTCGCCGATGCACAGGCCCGGGGCCATGCCCAGGCCGCCGACCAGGCCGGCCGCTTCGTCGGACAGGATGTCGCCGAACATGTTCGTCGTGACCACCACGTCGAACGTCTGCGGGTCGCGCACCAGGCGCATTGCGAAGGTGTCCACGATCACGTCGTCGACCCGGACGTCGGGATAGTCAGCGGCAAGCTTGCGGCACTCTTCGACGAACATGCCACAGCCCAGTTTGAAGACGGTGTCCTTGTGCACGACCGTCAAGTGCTTGCGCCGCTGGCGCGCCAGCTCGAACGCGGCACGCGCGACGCGACGGCTGCCGGTGCGCGTGATCACGCGCACCGACAGCGTGATCTCGTCGGTGGGCCTGAACTCGCCCGACCCCAGCAGCATGTTGCGGTCGGGCTGGAAGCCTTCGTTGTTCTCGCGCACGATCACCAGGTCCACGTTGTCGTGCAGGCAGCCGATGTCGGGATACGAGCGCGTCGGCCGCACGTTGGCGAACAGATTGAACTGCTTGCGCAGGACCGGATGCGGGTTGATCGCGCTGGGCTGCTTCGGATACGCGCGGTGACCGATCGGCCCGAGGATCCAGCCGTCCAGCCCCGTCAACGCTTCGAGCGTCTCGGGCGGCAGCGTGTGGCCGTGCGTGTCGAGCGCGGCGCGCCCGATCGGCAGCGCATGCCAGTCGATCGCCACGCCGTGCAGTTCGGCGGCGGCGCGGCTGATCTCGACCGCAGCGGGAACGATCTCGTGGCCGATGTCGTCGCCGTGCAGGATGCCGATGCGAAGAGGTGGCACGGGCATGGCGTTCATCGATCAGTTGACTCCAT
>JBIODO010000292.1:0-5484 GCA_044445225.1 Burkholderiales bacterium | reverse complement strand
GCCGCCCTGGTGCGAGGCCGCCAGCGTGATGGTGCCTTGTGCCGGCTTGCCCTTGGCCAGCCGCTCGTCGGGCAATTCGATGCCGTGGTCGCACGAGTTGCGCACCAGGTGTGTCAGCGGGTCGGTGATCTTTTCCACCAGGCCCTTGTCGAGCTCGGTGGCCTCGCCCTGCATCACCAGCTCGACCTTCTTGTCGAGCTTGGCCGCCAGGTCGCGCAGCATGCGCGGGTAGCGGCTGAACACCACCGACATCGGAATCATGCGGATCGACATCACCGCTTCTTGCAGGTCGCGCGTGTTGCGCTGCAGGTCGGCCAGGCCGGCCGTCAGGTTCTGGTGCTGATTCGCTTCCAGGTTCAGGCTCGTCTGCGCCAGCACGGCTTGCGTGATGACCAACTCGCCCACCAGGTTGATCAGCTGGTCGACCTTGTCCACCGACACGCGCAGCGTCGACGCCTCTTGCGTGCCCGGTTTCTCGGCGGCCTTGGCCGCCGCGGGCGCACGCGGCGCGTCGCTGCGCGCGGCCACTTCGGCCACGCTCGGCGCGACCGTGGCGGCGCTGGAGCTGGGCGCGCCTGGCGCATCGGCGAAGAAGCCGTAGCCCTGGTCGGCCGGCTCCTCCTTCGGTGCACCGGGGGCGTTCTTGTGAAAGCCGTAGCCGCGCGTCAGCGGCCCGAGCTTGAGCGCTTCGCGCGGCACGTGGAACGTGAACAGATCCAGCAGGTCGCCGTCACTGCTCTTGGTGACGATCTTGTAGCGGCGCATGCCGTCGGCACTGTGACCGGCATCCAGCGGCTCCATCCGTCCGAGCTCGGCGATCTCCTTGAACAGATCGAGCAGGTTGTCGGCGACGGCCGGGTCGGACAGCGGTCCCACAGTGAGTTCGAGTTGGCGCTCGCCAGTGGGCGCTGCGCTTGCGGGCTCCACAGCGGCTGGCGGCGGCAGGGCGTGCACGGGTGCGGCCGCCGAGGCGGGCGCGGTGCCGCTGGCCAACTGCACGATGTCGGCAAGCAGCGCGCGCGTGTCGACGGCTTCGCCGCCTGCGCCCTGGTGGCGCGCGAGTTGCGCCTTCAGCGCATCGCCGGCGGCCAGCAGCACGTCGACCATGCGCGGATGCGGTTCGAGTTCGTGGCGGCGCAGCTTGTCCAGCAGCGTCTCCATCTGATGCGTCAGTTCGGCCACGTCGGCAAAGCCGAACGTCGCCGCACCGCCCTTGACCGAGTGCGCGCAGCGGAAGATCGCGTTGAGCTCTTCGTCGTCGGCGCGTGTGAGGTCCAGCCCGAGCAGCATCTGCTCCATGGTGGCCAGGTTCTCGCCGGCCTCCTCGAAGAAGACCTGGTAGAACTGGGTGAGGTCGATGCCGGCGGAGCCGGATCCTGTGGCGTGCGTGTCGGCCATCGCGGCGCTCTTGTTCGTGGGGGTCAGCGGATCACCTTGCCGATCACTTCGATCAGCTTGGTGGGGTCGAACGGCTTGACGAGCCAGCCGGTGGCGCCGGCGGCGCGGCCCTTCTGCTTCATCTCGTCGCTCGATTCGGTGGTCAGGATCAGGATCGGCGTGGTCTTGAAGCGGGCGCTCTCGCGCAGCTTCTTGGTCAGCGAGAGGCCGTCCATGCGCGGCATGTTCTGGTCGGTGAGCACCAGATGAAAGTCACGCGAGTTCGCCTTCTCCCAGGCGTCTTGGCCATCGACCGCCTCCACCACCGTGAAGCCGGCGTTCTTCAGCGTGAAGCTGACCATTTGACGCATCGAAGCGGAGTCGTCGACGGCGAGGATTGAATGCATGGCGGTGGGGCTCCGGGAGAGATTGCGGTGTGTTGGTTTGGGCTAGAACAGCTCGATCGAACCGGCGTCGATCTCGTCCTGCGTGACCGGGTTGGGGCGCAACGGCGCGGGCATCGTCAGCCCTTCGCCGTCATCGTCATCGTCGGGCATCGCGTCGCGCGCCAGGCGGTCGGCGCAACTGCGCAGCCGGCGGTCGGTGTGCGTGATCAGCTGCGAGGCCATGTCCTGGAACTGCAGCGCGACCACCGCGCCGTGCAGCGATCGCAGCGCGTGATCGAAGGCCACCGGGTCGACCACCAGACCGCCGTCCAGCTGCTGGCGCAACTGCGCGATCTGCTCCGACAAACCGTGAAAATGTCCCAGCAGCGTGGTGGTGGCATCGGCCAGCAGGCGCTGTAGACGGTCGAGGTCGTTCGACGCGGTCATCAGGTGATCCTGCAGGTCGGCAGCGAGCAAGGTCGGCACTGCGCCCGCGGGAGCAGCGTCGTTGGGAGCGAGATCAACCATCTGGCATCCGTGGTGGGGAAAAAGCGCCGTGCGCGCCAAAGCGCCCGGCACGACCATTCTTCGGTCGCTGGTACCTCGGCATTGAGCCGAAGACGGCTGGAAACCGGGTGCTATTTGCCACCGCGGGGCGTTTCGGCCGCCGTACCCGCGACGGCCGCCCGCTGCCCGGCTGCGGTTTGCCATACTCACGCCCCATGAATCCGGCGTCGGAGCGCAACCCGCGCGGCCCGCATGAGGTGCTGCGCCTGCTGCACCTGGAAGACGCCGAGGTCGACCACCAGCTGGCCTGCGCGCAGCTCAAGCGCGCCGGCTTCGAGGTGCACGCGCTGCGGGTGGACACCGAAGACGGCTTCCGCCAGGCGCTGGCCGGTGGCCCGTGGGACGTGGTGCTGTCGGACTTCAACGTGCCCGGCTTCACCGGTGCGCAGGCGCTCGAACTGCTCAAGCGCGAAGGGCCGGCGCTGCCGTTCGTGCTGCTGTCGGGCGAGATCGGCGAGGACACCGCGGTGGCCGCGATGCGAGACGGCGCCTCGGACTATCTGCTGAAGAACAACCTGGCGCGCCTGGCGCCTGCGGTGCGCAATGCGATCCAGGCCAATCGCGACCACCAGGCGCGCGTGCTCGCCGACTCCGAGCTCGCCGCGTCGCGCCAGCGGCTGGCCGAGCTGGCGCAGCACCTGCAAACCAGCATCGAGATGGAGCGCGCGGCGATCGCGCGCGAGATCCACGACGACGTCGGCGGCTCGCTCACCGCGCTGAAGTTCGACCTCGCGTGGATCGGCCGCCACGCGACATCGCCCGAAGTGCAGTTGCGAGTCACCACGGCGCTGGAGACGCTCGACCAGGCGATCGGCGCCAGCCAGCGCATCATGCACAACCTGCGGCCCGCCATCCTCGAGCAGGGCCTGGTGCCGGCGCTGCAGTGGATGACCAGCCGCTTCGAGCGGCGCAACAACGTGACCTGCCAGTTCCGCACCACGCACGAGACGATCAGCCTGCCGGTTGGCGTGCCGCTGGTGGCGTATCGCTTTGCGCAAGAGGCGCTCACCAACATCAGCAAGCACGCGCACGCCAGCCGCGTGGTGGTCGACCTGTCGCTTTCGGCGGGCGTGCTGTCGCTCGAGGTCAGCGACAACGGTAGCGGCCTGACGCCCGATGACCTGACCAAGGCGCGCAGTTTCGGCCTGCGCGGGTTGCACCAGCGCGCCAACACCGCCGGCGGCTGGGTCGACATCTCCAGCGGCCCGGAGGGCACGACGCTGATGCTGTCGGTGCCGCTGCGCGAGGCCAAGGCGCACGCGCCGGAACTCACCCGCGAGGTCGACCGCGAGCACGACCCGTCCGGTTGGGGTGTGCTTTGATCCGAGTCATCTTGTGCGACGACCACGCGCTGATCCGGCGCGGCATTCGCGACACGCTGTCGGACGCCGCCGACATCGAGGTGGTCGGCGAAGCCGGCGACTATGGCGAACTGCGTGCGTTGATGCGCACGCTGGCCAGCGGCCGCGAGGAGGGCAGCGCAGCGGCCGACGTGCTGTTGCTGGACATCCATCTGCCGGGCCGCAGCGGCCTGGACGTGATGCACACGCTGAAGGACGAGGGCAATCCGATCAAGGTGCTGGTGGTCAGCATGTACCCGGAAGACCAGTACGCGATGCGCGCGCTGCGCGCCGGCGCGCACGGCTACGTCAACAAGGGCGGTGATCCGCAGACGCTGGTGCAGGCGGTGCGCACGGTGGCGCAGGGGCGTAAGTACGTGACGCCGGAGATCGCGCAGATGCTGGTGGAAAGCCTCACCGCGCCGGTGAACGAAAGCCCGCACGAGCGGCTGTCCGACCGCGAGCTGCAGACGCTGACGATGATCGCCTCGGGCAAGCGGCTGTCCGACATCGCCGAGGAGCTGAAGCTGTCGCCCAAGACGGTGTCCGTGTACCGCGCGCGCGTGCTCGAGAAGCTGGGCCTGGCCAACAACTCCGAGCTCACCGTGTACGCGATCCGCAACGGGCTGGTGGGCGACTGAAGGCGTGGCCTGGCGCACGCTGTTCGCGCTGTGGGCGTGGCTGGCGCCGCTGGTCGCCGGCGCGCAGGTGATCGGCCTCACGTTCGACGACGGGCTCGATCCGGCGCGCAATGCCAAGGCGGAGTCGTGGAACGCGCGCATCCTAAATGCGCTGGAGCAGGAGCAACTGCACGCCATCGTGTTCCCGGCGCTGAGCCAGATCGGCGGCAGTGCCGGCATGGCGCTGATCGAACAGTGGTCGGCGGCCGGCCACGGCGTGGGCAACCACACCGCGCACCACCGCAGCCTGTCGTCGAGCAAGGTCACGCTGCAGGGGTTCATCGATGACGTGCAGCAGGCCGACGACGCGCTGCACGAGCTGCCCACCTGGCAGCCGATGCTGCGCTTTCCCTATCTCAAGGAGGGCGACACGCGCGACAAGCGAGACGGCATGCGCCGGTGGATGCGCGAGCACGGCTACCGGCCGGCGCCGGTGTCGATCGACACCAGCGACCGGTACTACAACCAGCGCTACGTCGCACTGCTGGCCGCCGGCCGCAGCGAGCCCGTCAAGCGCCTGAAGCGCGCCTACGTGCGCCACTTGCTCGACCGCGCCGCGTACTACGACAACCTGGCGCGCGCGGTGATCGGCCGCAGCCCGGCGCACGTGATGCTGCTGCACACCAACGCGCTCAACGCCGCGGCACTGCCCGAGGTGATCGAGGCGTTTCGAACGCGCGGCTGGCATTTCGTGGCCGCGCGCACCGCGTTCGAGGACCCGCTGTATGCGATGCAGCCGATGACGCTGCCGGCCGGCGAGAGCATCGTCTGGGCGCTGGCCAAGGAGCGCGCGGTCGATGGCCTGCGCTATCCGCCCGAAGACGCCGCGTACGAGCGGCCGCTGCTGCAGCGGCAAGGCCTGGCGCCCTAGCGCGCGGCCGCCTCGGGGCGGCCTGCGGCGCTGTTGCCAACGGCTCGAGTCATGGACATGCTGCACGGTTTAAGCTCACGCGGCCATGGCCATCCGCATCCGCGACATCGACCACCTCGTGGTGCGCGTGGTGGATCTGCCGCGCATGGAGCGCTTCTATTGCGAGGCGCTCGGCTGCAGCGTCGAGAAGCGGCAGGAGGCGATCGGCTTGATTCAGCTGCGCGCGGGCCGCTCGCTGCTCGACCTGGTGCCGGTGGACGGTC
>JBIODO010000291.1:0-5500 GCA_044445225.1 Burkholderiales bacterium | reverse complement strand
TCGATCGAGCAGCACCACCATCGGATCCATCACGACGAGCCCATCGCGATGCCTTGCCACCTCGGAGGCGCCGACGCGCAACACCTTGAACGATTCGAGGATGGTGCGCGGGGTGGTCAGCTCGATGCGCCATGCCTCAGCCGCTATCGCCCGGTGTTGCTTCAAGCGCTCCGGGCCATCGGTACCTACGAATCCGAAGCGCAGCGGATTGGGCTTCACTGCATCGGCCATCGCCTGCTGCACGCTCACCGACACTGGCCGTTGGAGGTCGTACAGATTGCGGTTGGTATGCCGCCGCAGAACTTGCGCGAACAGTGGATCCTTCTGCATCGACGGATCCGGTGCGAGGCGGATGCGCGCCACAGGACGCTGATCGAGCTTGTCCGGCCCGAAAGCGCCCTCGGGGAACAACTCGACGGTGCAACGCATGCCGCGTTCGCGCGCGGCGATGTCCAGCAGCTCGAGGAAGGTGCCGTGACTCATCATGATCTGGCGCGAATACGGGTCGGTCTCGGGCAGCAAGCGGTTCAAGTCGCAGCGCAACAAGATCTCGTCCGGTGTGGTGAGATCGACGATCCACGATTGCAGGTTGTGCGAGTGCGGCGCAAGGATCGCGTAGCTGAGGATCCAGCGTCGGACATCCAACTGCGGCGTTGGGCCCAGCCATGCCTCAATGGCCGCATCGGGCATGCGCGAACTGCAGCCCGCCAGGCCGCTCGAGGCGGCCGTGATGACACCACCGCCAATCACTCGAATGAAACCGCGTCGCTCCATCCCGGTCCACCCTTTTCAGACACCATTGAGACGCCATAGGCCGATACGAGTGTCCACCGTGGGGCCGCGGATCGTCGTAGGGGACTAGACCGCCACGTCGCTCTCATTCACGCCCGGCAGCCGCTCGTACAACTGGCACAGGCGGCGCAGGCGCGACGCATGATGCGAATGCACCTGCGACCAGTCGAAGCGCCAGCGCCAGTTGCCCGCGGCCTTGCCGGGGTAGTTCATCCGGTGCGCTGCATCGAGGCCGAGCACGTCTTGCAACGCATACACCGCGGTGTCGGCCACGCTGGCGCAGGCGGCGCGAATCAGATCCCAGCCGACGTCCAGGCCGTCGCTGGCAAGGTATTCGCGCAGGTGATGGCGCACGTGCTCCGGCGCCGTGTGCCACCAGCCGAGCGCCGTGTTGTTGTCGTGCGTGCCGGGATAGACCACGGTGTCTGGCTCGTACGCGTGCGGCAGGTGATGCGGGTCGCCCATCGCGCCGTCGATCTCGCCCCAGCCGAACTGCAACACGCGCATGCCGGGCAGCCCGAGCGCCTTGCGCAGTTGCACCACGTCAGGCGTGATCACGCCGAGGTCTTCGGCAATGATCGGCAGCGGACCGAGGGCCTTGCCGATCGCGTTGAACAGCGCCTTTCCGGGCCCCTTCACCCAACGACCGTGGATGGCCGTGGGCTCGCTGGCCTGGATCTCCCAATGGGCCGCGAAGCCGCGAAAGTGATCGATGCGCACGATGTCCACCAGCTCGAAGGTGCGCCGGATGCGCTCGATCCACCACGCATAGCCTTCCTTCGCATGTGCGCGCCAACGGTACAGCGGGTTGCCCCAGCGCTGGCCGGTGGCGCTGAACAGATCGGGCGGAACACCGGCCACCACCTTGGGGCGCCCATCGGGCCCCAGCTCGAACAGATCGGGCCGAGCCCAGATCTCGGCGCTGTGCAGCGCGATGAAGATCGGTGCGTCGCCGACGATCTTCACGCCGCGCCGATGCGCGTAATCCTTCAGGCGCTGCCACTGGCTGTAGAAGCACCACTGGCAGAACTTCCAGAACGCGATGCGCTCGGCGTGGGCGCTGTCGAGCTCGCGCAGCGCCGCCGGCTCGCGCCGGGCCAGCGGCGGATCCCAATCGCACCATTCGCGGCCCGCAAAGTGCTCGGCCAGAGTCATGAAGCGTGCATAGTCGACCAACCAGTTGGCGTGACCCTCGCAGAACGCCTCGAAGTCGGTGCGCTCGCCCGGCGATGCCCACAGTGCAAAGCGCCGCGCCGCGCGCGCGAGCCGCTCCATCCGGAACGGCGTGACGGCTGCGTAGTTCACCGCGCGCTCGTCGAAACCGCTCGCGGGCGCGAGATCGGCCGCATCGAGCCAGCCACTCGCATGCAGGTCGGCGAGGTCGATCAGCAACACGTTGCCGGCGAAAGCCGAGCTGCTCATGTACGGCGAATCGCCCAGGCCGAGCCCGCCCAGCGGCAGGATCTGCCACAACGACTGACCGGCACTGACGAGCCAATCGACGAAGTGCGTCGCTGCCGGACCGAAGTCGCCCGAGCCGTGCGGCCCCGGCAGTGAGCTCGGATGAAGCAACACGCCGCTGGCGCGTGGCAACCGCATGTCGGTCAGGCACTCCGCTCGAGCAGCACCGTGGCCAACGGCGGCAAGGTCATGCCGATCGAGTGCCGCCGGCCGTGCCAGGCGATGGGTTCGGCGGTGAACTCACCGAACGCAGAGCCGACGTTGCTGCCGCCATAGTGCGCCGAGTCGGTGTTGATGCGCTCGCGGTAGACACCCGGTTCGGGCACGCCGATGCGGTATCCGTGATGCACCGTCGGCGTGAAGTTGCACACCGCAACGACGATGCGCCCCGCGTCGTCGCCGCGGCGCGCAAACGCGACCACCGACCGCTGCGCGTCGCCGTGTTCGATCCACTCGAAGCCATCGGGTGTGAACTCGCGCTGGTGCAACGCAGGCGTCTCGCGATAGAGGTGGTTGAGGTCGCGCACCAGGCGCTGCACGCCAGCATGGGCGGGGTCGTCAAGCAGGTGCCAGTCCAGGCTCTGGTCGTGGTTCCACTCGCGCACCTGCGCGAACTCGCCGCCCATGAACAGCAGCTTCTTGCCCGGGTGCGCGAACATGAAGCCGAAGTAGGCGCGCAGGTTGGCAAATTGCTGCCAGCGGTCACCCGGCATCTTGTTCAGCAGCGAGCCCTTGCCATGCACCACCTCGTCGTGCGACAGCGGCAGCACGAAGTTCTCGTTGAAGGCATAGACCATCGAGAACGTGATCTCGCCGTGGTGGTGCGCGCGATGCACCGGGTCGCGCGCCATGTACTGCAGCGTGTCGTGCATCCAACCCATGTTCCACTTGTAGTGGAAGCCCAACCCGCCCGCGTAGGTCGGCCGCGACACCGCCGGGAAGGCGGTCGATTCCTCCGCCAGCGTCACCGCCTGCGCGCGCTCGATGCCGACCACTTGATTGACGCGTTTGAGGAAGGCGATCGCCTCCAGGTTCTCGCGCCCGCCGTGCACATTGGGCACCCATTCGCCGGCCTTGCGGCTGTAGTCGCGGTACAGCATCGACGCCACCGCATCCACGCGCAGGCCGTCGACGCCGTAGCGTTCGAGCCAGTACAACGCGTTGCCGACGAGGAAGTTGCGCACCTCGGTGCGGCCGAAGTTGTAGATCAGCGTGTTCCAGTCGTGGTGAAAGCCCTCGCGCGGATCGGCGTGTTCGTACAGCGCGGTGCCGTCGAACTCGCCCAGGCCGTGCGCGTCACTCGGAAAGTGCGCGGGCACCCAGTCGATCAGCAGGCCCAAGCCCTGCGCGTGGCAGCGCTGCACAAAGCGGCGAAAGCCGGCCGGCTCGCCGAAGCGCGCGGTCGGTGCGTATAGCCCGATCGGCTGGTAGCCCCACGAGCCGTCGAACGGATGCTCGCTGATCGGCAGCAGTTCGAGGTGGGTGAAGCCCTGCGCGCTGGCGTAGGGCACCAGCTCGTCGGCCAACTCGTCCCAATTCAGCCAGCGGTTGCCTTCTTCGGGCTTGCGCCGCCACGATCCCAGGTGCACTTCGTAGATGCTGATCGGCGCGTCGAGCGCGTTGGCGCGTTGGCGATCGTCCGACGGCGGCACCACCGGCGGCAGCGGCGCGACGATGCTCGCGGTGGCCGGTCGCAATTCGGCTCGCACGGCATTCGGGTCAGCCTTCAGTGGCAGCACGTGTCCGGCGGGCGTCCGCAGCTCGTACTTGTAGGCCGCGCCCGCTGCCACACCGGGGATGAAGATCTCCCAGATGCCGCATTCGCGGCGCAGCCGCATCGGGTGGCGGCGGCCGTCCCAGTGGTTGAACTGCCCGACGACACTGACGCGTGCCGCATTGGGCGCCCACACCGCGAAGCCGGTGCCCTGCACGCCGAGCATCGTGCGCGGCCGGGCGCCCAGCACCTCGTACGGCCGCAGGTGCGTGCCCTCGGCCATCAGCCACACGTCCAGATCGCCCAGCAGCGGCGGGAAGCGATAGGGATCGTCGAGCAACGCCTGCGTGCGGTCGGCCCATCGCACCTGCAGGCGGTAGTCACCCGCGATCGCCGCGGGGCACGCGCCCTCGAAGAAACCGTCGGCGTGGCGGCGCTGCAGCGGGCCGTGTTGGGTGTGGCCGTCGCCGCCAAGCAGCTCGATCGCGACCGCGCCCGGCACGAAGCAGCGCAACCACAGCGCCCCAGGCGCGTCGGCGTGCACGCCGAGCACCGCGAACGGGTCGGGATGGCAAGCGGCGCGTATGCGCTCGACGTCCAGATCCGCCAGCATCGATGGGCGGATCGTCATGTCGGGGCCGAATCAAGTGCGTTGGCCGCGCCCAGCAGCGCGGGCGACTGCTCGGACACGATGACGAACACCGGCATCGCGGCGAGATAGCTGCGAAAGCGTCCCTTGGACTCGAACCGTTCGCGAAACGGCGAGGCATCGAACAGCGAGCCCAACCGCGGCACGATGCCGCCGCCGATGTACACGCCGCCGCGAGACCCGAGCGTCAGCGCCAGATTGCCCGCAGCGGTGCCGAGAAACGCGCAGAACAGCGCCACCGCCTCGCGGCACGCCGCATCACCCCGTTCAGCACCCGCGGTGACGTCTGCGGCATCGCGCGCGGGTGCGGCCCGCGCGGCGTCGGCGTGGCCGTCGAGGGTCGTCAACGCGTGGTGCAGATCGACCAGGCCCTGGCCGCAGACTGCGCGTTCGGCCGATGCATGGCCGTAGCGCCGATCGAGCCATTGCAGCACCGATTGCTCGCGAGGCGTGCGGGCCGCCAGCGTGGCGTGACCGCCCTCGCCTTGCAGCGCGGTCCAGCCGCCCGCGCCGTCGGGCAGCAAGCCCGACACACCGAGCCCGGTGCCGGACCCGATCAGCGCCCGAGGCGCGTCGGGCAACGCCGGCCCGCCGCCAACCTGGCGCAGCTGCTCGGCGCGCAGTGCCGGCAACGCGAGCGCCAGCGCGGTGAAGTCGTTGATCACCTGCAGGCGCTCGAACGCGTGGCGAGCCTTCAACGCCGCAATCGAGAAACTCCAGTCGTGGTTGGTCATGCGGACGTGGTCACCGATGATCGGGTTGGCGATCGCGATCGCGCACGATGCGGGTGTGGTACGGCCCAGCCGGTGCAGGTAGGCCGCGATGGCATCGCTCAGGCTCGCATAGTCGGCACAGGGCAGCACCATGATGTCGTCGATCGGCGC
>JBIODO010000290.1:0-5533 GCA_044445225.1 Burkholderiales bacterium | reverse complement strand
GTTCGAGCGGATTCCCCGACGGTGCGATCGGGTCAATGCCGTCGCGGTGATCTTCGGTCATCAGCAAGCGCGCCAGATTGACCTTGCCGCCGCCGATGTGGGTGTGCAAGTCGATGCCGCCGGCCATCACGACGCAACCGCCGGCGTCGATCTCCTGATCGAAATCCTCGCCGTCGCCAGCCGCCACGATGCGACCGTCGCGCACGCCCAAGTCTCGCTGCACGCCAGCGGGGTCGGCGACTGGGTCGATGACGCGGCCGCCGCGCAGGCACAGGCTGCTCATCGAGCGCCCTCGGCGGCGTTCGCCCGATCGCAGTCCTTGGGCAGCGACCGCTCGATGCCCGCGAGCACCCGGGCCACCGACGACAGGCCGCTGTCGAGCACGGCATCGAGCGGCATCAACACCGTGCCATCGGTGCGAAACAGGTGGCCCGCCTCGCCGATGCCTGGAGTCGCTACCGGGATGAAGAGGGTTGGCGCGCCGCCGCGCCGGCAGTGGGCGGCCAAGCGGGGGTGACCCAGCACCACCATCGGCAATGAATTCGGTGGCGGCGCAGCCTCGGCTTCGAAGGCAGAGATCCACAGCAACGCATCGACTGCGCCATCGGCCAGCAGCCGCGCGGTGTCGAAGCACAGCGGCTCGTGCTCGAGCCCGCGCGCACCGGCACGCGAGCGCAGCGGCAGCCCCGACAACCATGCAAAGACCTGATTCACCGTGGCCGCGCCGTTGCCGCCGCCGATCCACAGGCTGGCGGCGCGCGTGCTGCGGTTCAGGCTGCCAACGATCTGGTTCACCGCTTCGACGATCAGCGAGCCTTGTGACGGCAACAGCGCCGGCGTGCCGACGATCACGGCATAGCGCGCCTCGCGCAGGCGCTCTGCGAGGCCGCGCAATGGCGACGCGACCGCCGGCGGCAAGCGCCCGGCCACCAAGGCGGCCAACACGCCGACGGTGTCGAACAGGTCACCCTGCAGGGGCAGCGACTCGACGCTCACGCCACTCAAGCGGGCCCACGCGGACAGCGTGGCCGCCTCGTCTGCACGCTCGCCGAGCACGACGACATGGCGCTGCGGGCCCAGCGGATCGCCGATGCCGCAGCGCAGGCCGATCAGCGGTGCCGCCTCGATCGGCAGGCCGCCGACGAAGACGATCACATCGGCCCGTGTGCGCACCTCGGCCAGCGTGGTCGTGAACTGGCCGCGATCCTGCAGCGCACGCAATCCCGTCATCAGCGCGTCACCGGCGCCGGCATCGCAGATCGCACCGGTTGCGCAGGCCAGCCGGAATAGCGCGCGGGCGCCGGCCACATCGGTGCCAAGGCCGCCGAACAGCGGTTGCCGGCTGGCCGACAGCCACGCGGCCGCAGTGGCCACGGCGTCATCGAGGCTGCATGCTAAGCCATCCAGCGTGGGCACGGCCGTCGCGGCCAGGACGTTGAAACTCGCCAGCGCGCTGCTTGCGCGCGCACACTCGCCGCCCACCAATGCCAGAGCCGCGCCGTCGCCCGCGGCGTGCACGCCCAGGTGGTCGCAGGCCAGCGGACAAAACGGGCAGGTCCAGCGCCGTTGCGCCGTGACGCCAGCCGCGATGGTGTCGCTCATCGAGCCTCAGTCGACGCAAGCCATGTGCCACTCTTGACGTTCAGCCGCGGCCAAAGCGTCGCGCCCCCAACCAGCCAAAAGCGCGACACAGTGTGGCGGTTCTGGCCCGCGCCGCCGCGCGACCGGCGCCTTTGGGCGTTGCACGGTGGTGGCACGAATCATGATGGCATTGCCCTCATGGATGATTGCCGGCCTCATGGCGCGGCGCGGCGCATCGGCGGCAAGCGACCGTCGTGCAGCGCGCTGGCCACCAACCAGGCCTCGGCGCCGGCGCCGCTGGCAAGGGCCAGATCGGCCGCGTTGCGGACTCCGCCTGCCCCGATCAGCTGCGTGGCGGGCGAGCGTGCCTGCACCTCGCGCAACGTGTCGAGATCGGGGCCGGAATCGGCGCCGACACGCTCGAGCGTCATCACGATCACGCGCCGCGGCCAGAGTGCCGGCTCTTCCCAGCAGCCCGCTTCGTCGAGCCGCTGGCCATCGCGCCGATCGAGCGACAGCAAGCCGTCGCGGCCGTCGGCAAAGCAGCCTTGCAGCGCAGCGCGCGAACGCAGCGACTCGCTGCCGAACACGGGGACGACGCGTTGCGCCACCGAGCCGATGCGCTCGCGCGCCGCATCGGCCATCGCCGCATCGGCAAAGCCGGCGTCGAGCCACAGCTCGATCTCGGGCAGCGCCTGCAGCACGGCGCGCACGACATCGTGTTGCGGTTCACCCCCCATCAACGCATCGAGATCGGCCGCATACAGCTGCCGGGAGTCGCAATGACGGCACAGCGCACGCGCCAACTCGATCGGGTCGCTGCCGGCGCACAGGCCCGACACGATCGGCCGATAGGATCGGCGGTCGCCACGTTGGGCGCGCACGACCTGGCCTTGCATCAGGTCGATCACGGGAACGAGGAGCATGCGGGTTCCAAACGTTGGGGCATCGGCATCGCAGCGGCCGGCGGGGACGAGTATCTCAGCGACCGCGCCAACGCGCAGCCGCGCGGGACGGCGCATGGCTGATCGGACCATCATCGGGTGGGACATCGGTGGCGCGCACGTCAAGGCCAGCGTGTTGCGGCGCGGGCTGCTGCACGACGCGGCGCAATGGCCGTGTCCGCTGTGGCAGGGTGGCGAGCACCTCGATCGCGTTCTGGCGCTGGCGCACGAGCGCTGGCCCGACCTCGCCGACGCACAACACGCGGTCACCATGACCGGCGAGATGGTCGACCGCTTTGCGCATCGCGAAGAAGGCGTGCAGCGCATCGCGCAGCAACTCGCTGCCGCCCTGCACTCGCCGCAGTTCTTCGCCGGCGATGCCGGCTGGTGCGACGCTGCGGCCACGGCGGCGTTGTGGCCCCAGGTCGCCTCGGCCAATTGGCTCGCGAGCGCACGCCATACGGCCGCCGCGCTGCCGGGCGAATCGGGTCTGCTGGTCGACATCGGCAGCACCACCACCGACCTGATTGCCTTTCGCGGCGCAACGGTGCCGACCAAGAGCCGCAGCGACGTGCAGCGGCTGGCCAGCGGCGAGCTCGTTTACCAGGGCGTTGTGCGTACACCGCTGTGCGCGCTGGCCCGCCGCATCGGCTGGCGCGGCGAGCAGCTGAATGTGATGAACGAGTTCTTCGCCACCACGGCCGACGTCTATCGCCTCACCGGCGATCTCAACCCGGCACACGACCAGCAGCCGAGCGCCGACCACGCGGCCAAGGACGTGGCCGCGACCTGCGCGCGACTGGCGCGCATGATTGGACTGGATGCCCGCGACGCCAGCGCCGAGCAGTGGCTGGCGTTTGCCCAGGACTGGCGCGCGCAACAAGTCGCCGAGTTGCGCGGCCAGCTCGACCGCGTGAGCGCAGCGTTTGGCCTGCGCGCGCCCGCGCTGCTGGTCGGCGCCGGTTGCGGCGCGTTCTTGCTGCCCGCGCTCGCGCCCGCGGGCTGGCGATGTTTGAGCTATGGCCGCGACGTCGTGCGACTGGCGCCGCAGGCCACACCGGGCACGCGCGAGTGGGCCGAGGTGTGCGCGCCGAGCGTGGCGGTGGCCGCATTGTTCGACAGGGACCGCCGCTGATGTGGATCGTCAAACTCGGTGGCAGCCTGAACACCGACCCTCGCCTGCCCGAGTGGCTGGAGTTGCTGGTGCAACTCGGCGGCGGCCGCGTCGCCGTGGTGTGCGGCGGCGGCGTCTTCGCCGACGAGGTGCGGCGCTCGCAGGCGCACTGGCGCTTCAACGACCTGGCGGCGCACAACATGGCCGTGCTGGCGATGGCACAAACCACTTACATGGCGCAGGCCTTGAACCCGAAGCTGCACCTGGCCGCGAGCAAGGCCGAAATTCGCGACGTGCTGCGCGGTGGGCACACCGCGCTGTGGCTGCCGATGGAGCTGGTGAGTGAGCGGATTCACGCTCATACCAATTGGGACGTGGCATCCGACAGCATTGCGCTGGATCTGGCGCGCAAGCTCAACGCCGAGCGACTGGTGGTAGTGAAGTCCTGCGCGATCGACCCGGCCGCCAGCCTGGCCGAGCTCACGGATGCCGGCATCCTGGACGGCCGCTTCCCGGCGCTGGCAAAGGGTGCAGCCTTTCCGATCGACATCGTTCACAAGGACGACTTGGCGCGCATGCGCTCATTGCTGCTCGCCGACGGGCGACCGATCGACGCCTGAGCACGCAGGGCCAAACGATCAAGCCGGCGCGACCAGGCGCATCGCTTCGACGAGCTCGCGCAGGCGCTGCGCGTCGAGCGCATGGCTGCGCCCGCCCACACACACGGCGCTGCGAAAGCCGGCGAAATCGGGTGCCAGGTCGGCCAACGCAGGCGCATGCGATCGCTGCAACGCGCCCGCCAGGCCCACCAACGCACCGGCCGCCCGTGCGGCGGCGATGAAGCGGCGCAGCGCAGCGAGCGGCGCCACATCGAACAGGCTGCCGGCGCGTTTGTCGGCGGTGTCGGCCATCAGCGCGGGAAAGCCCAGCGCGGCGGCCCGAGCCACCAGCGCCTCATCGAGCCCGCGGTCGGCGATGAACACCGGGACCGCCGGCGCGCCGCAACCGGCCAGAGCATCGAGCACCGCGCTTGCCGCCGGGTCGCGCGTGATGCCGACTTTCACGTAGTCGACGCCGCAAGCGCCCACCGCGTCGACGCGCGCCAGAATCTCGGTCAGCGCGTGCATCGGCAAGTCGCCGATCGTCGCGCTGACAGGCAGCGTGAGGCGATGGCTGCGCAGCGCCGAGACGATCGCTGCAATGCTCGCCACCGGCAGGCCGCCGAGCGCACCCTGCCCGGGCTCCTTCAAGTCGATGAAGTCGGCGCCTTCTCGCGCCGCCAGCAAGGCCTCGTCGACGCTGCGCACGCTGACCAGCAGCCGCATCGTCATCAAGCCGCCTTGGCGCGGTGCGCCGCAATGGCCTCGCGCAACCAGCCCCAGGCCTCGTGCTCTTCGGGCCCCGCGGTCTTGTCGATCGCGATCTGCAGATACGCCATCTCGGCATCGACCTTGGCCGCCGGCAGCATGTGCAGCCGACTGACCAGCACCGCGCCCTCGACAACCGCATGCTGGGCACGGTTCAGACCCATGAACGGCGCGTGGCTGGCCTCATGCACGCGCGCCATGCGCAACACCGGGCGTTGCGGATCGTCCAGGTGCTGCTGCAGCGCGAGTTCGACGTGCCCGAGCGCACGCGCCAGGCGCACACCGGCGATTTGGTCGGCGGGCACCGTCGGCCAGCTGCGGCGGCCGGTGACGCAGCCCGCGAAGACACGAGAGTCGGTCACCAGGTTCAGCACGGCATGCCCGGTGGCCAGCACGTTGTCGAGTGTCGTGGAGGGCTTGAACGGCATCAGCACCACCTGGCCCTGCTGGTAGCGCACGCCCATCGGCGCCACGTGCACCCGGCCGTCGGTGGACACCGTGGTGAGCACCGTCTCGAAGATCTGGTC
>JBIODO010000289.1:0-5540 GCA_044445225.1 Burkholderiales bacterium | reverse complement strand
CGCTGGGCCTGAACGCCGAGCTCGGCATCGGCAAAGGTCTGGGTGGCAAGCCCTACCCGGTGTTCAAGAACTTCTACGGCGGCGGCCTCGGTTCGGTGCGCGTCTTCGAACAGAATTCGCTCGGCGTGATCGACCCCACCGGAGCGTACATCGGCGGTGCCAAGAAATTCAACGGCAATGCCGAGCTGTACTTGCCGGTGCCTGGAACCGGCAACGACAAATCGCTGCGTGTCTTTGCCTTCACCGACGTGGGCAACGTCTGGCGTGAAGACGAAAAGGTCCTCGCTTCGGACCTGCGGGCGTCGGCGGGTTTCGGCCTGTCGTGGATCTCGCCGGTGGGGCCATTGAAAATGAGCTGGGGTAAACCCGTGAAGAGCAAGACGACAGATAGAATCCAGCAATTCCAATTCCAGATCGGGACCGCGTTCTGATGAGCCAATTCACACGCATCGGGGTGCTGGCCGTCGCGGCGACGGCTGCTCTGTGGGCCGGCGCCGCCGCAGCCCAGGAGTTCAAGATCGGGTACGTCAACAGCGAGCGCGTGCTGCGCGAAGCCACACCCGCCAAGGCGGCGCAAAGCAAGCTCGAGGTCGAGTTCAGCAAACGCGAGAAAGAATTGAACGAAACGGGCGCGCGCCTGAAGGCTGCCGCCGAGAAACTCGACAAAGATGCGCCCGCATTGAGCGAAGCCGAGCGCACGCGCCGCCAGCGCGAACTGGTCGAGCAAGACCGTGACCTGCAGCGCAAGCGTCGCGAGTTCCAGGAAGACCTCAGTCAGCGCAGGAACGAGGAGCTGGCCGCCGTCGTCGAACGTGCCAACCGCGTGATCAAGCAGATCTTCGATCAGGAGAAGTACGACCTGATCCTGCAGGAGGTCATCTTCGCGGGTCCGCGCGTGGACATCACCGACAAAGTCATCAAGGCGCTCAACGCAGCGTCCCCCGCGTCGACGCCGGGGCGCTGACGACGCCCTCGCGCGGCCGACTCGTCGCACCGTGACCGCGGTCCGCCTCGCTGACATCGTCGCTGCACTCGGCGGCGAGTTGCACGGCGACCCCGAGTTGCCGATCGTGCGCATCGCCGCGCTCGACAACGCCGATGCGCAGTCGATCTCGTTTCTGGCGCATGCGCGCCACGCCGGCAAGCTGGCGCGCAGTGACGCTGGTTGCGTGATCGTTGCGCCCGGCCATCTGCAAGCGGCGCGCGCGCGCGGTGCTGCGCTGGTGACCGAAGATCCGTACCTGTACTACGCGCGGCTCACGCAGTGGTGGCGCCGCGGCCAGGATGTCCCCGCGCCCGGCGTGCACCCGAGCGCCGTGGTCGACGCGAGTGCTCAGATCGACCCGAGCGCGCACATCGGCGCGCTGTCGGTGGTGGGTGCGCGCGCGCAGATCGGGCCGCACGCGGTGATCGGCGCGCACTGCAGCGTCGGGGCGCATGCCGGTGTGGGTGCGCGCACGCGGCTGGCCGAGCGCGTGACGCTCGGCCAGCGCTGCACGATCGGCGAGCGCGGCATCGTGCACCCGGGGGTGGTGATCGGCGCCGACGGCTTCGGCTTTGCGCCGGTGCAAGGGCGCTGGGAGAAGATCGAGCAGCTGGGCGCCGTGCGCATCGGCGACGACGTCGAGATCGGTGCCAACACCTGCATCGACCGTGGCGCCCTCGACGACACGGTGATCGAAGACGGCGTCAAGCTCGACAACCTGATCCAGGTGGCGCACAACGTGCACATCGGTGCACACACGGCGATCGCCGCGATGGCGGGCATCGCGGGCTCGGCGCGCATCGGGCGCCACTGCACGATCGGCGGCGCAGCGGGCATCGTGGGCCACATCGACATCGCCGACCATGTGCATATCGATGCCGGAACCATCATCACGCGCTCGATCGCTAAACCGGGGCGCTACAGTGGCCTGTTTCCCTTCGACGACAATGCGTCGTGGGAAAAGAACGCGGCCACCCTGCGACAGCTGCACGCGCTGCGCGAACGCTTGCGCGCGCTGGAGAAGAAGCCCTGAGCCGCAGGAGACAAGCTCGATGAGCGTGATGAACATCCACCAGATCCTCAAGCGCCTGCCGCATCGCTATCCGATCCTGCTGGTCGACCGCGTGCTCGAACTCGAGCCCCACCAACGCATCCGCGCACTGAAGAACGTGTCGATCAACGAGCCGTTCTTTGCCGGGCACTTTCCGCATCGGCCGGTGATGCCGGGCGTGCTGACGCTCGAGGCACTGGCGCAGGCGGCCGCGCTGCTGGCGTTCGAGTCGGCCGGCGCCACCGTGGAGCCCGACTCGGTGGTGTATTTCGTCGGCATCGACGGTGCACGATTCAAGCGCCCGGTGGAGCCCGGCGACCAGCTGATCCTGGAAGCGTCGATTGACCGCATGAAGGCCGGCATCTACAAGTTCAAGACACGGGCCAGCGTCGATGGCGAGACGGTGGTCGAGGCCGACCTGATGTGCACCTTGCGCAAGGTCGACTGATCGTTCGATCGCTGCCATGACTCGGATCCACGCCACCGCGATTGTCGATCCCAAGGCCGAGCTCGATGTGTCGGTGGAGGTCGGACCCTATGCGGTGATCGGCCCGCATGTGCGCATCGGCGCGCGCAGCTCGATCGGTGCGCATTGCGTGATCGATGGCCACACGACGCTCGGCGAGGGCAACCGCATCTTCCAGTTCGCGTCGATCGGCGGGCCGCCGCAAGACAAGAAGTACGGTGGCGAAGCCACCCGTCTCGAAATCGGCAACGACAATACGATTCGCGAGTTCGTGACCATCAATACCGGCACCGTGCAGGACGTCGGCGTCACGCGCCTGGGCGATGACAACTGGATCATGGCCTACGTGCACGTCGCGCACGATTGCCAGCTCGGCAACCACCTGATCCTGGCCAACGCCGTGCAGTTGGCGGGGCACGTTCACCTCGGCGATTGGGTGTTCCTGGGCGGATTGTCGGGCGTGCACCAGTTCGTGCGCGTGGGCGCACACGCGATGACCGGCTTCCAAGCGCGCCTGGCGCAAGACCTGCCGCCCTTCATCACCGCGGCCGGCAACCCTGCGCAGGCCCAGGGCATCAATCAAGAGGGGCTGCGCCGCCGCGGCTACACGCCCGAGCGCATCGGCCGCGTCAAGCAGATGCACAAGCTGCTGTATCGGCAAGGGCTCACGCTGACCGCCGCGCGCGAGGCGATCGCCGAGTTGGCCAAGGACGATTTCGACGACGGTGGCGACGTGGCGATGATGCAGGGCTTCCTGGCCAGTGCCGAGCGCGGCATCGTGCGCTAAATGGGCGCGCCCACAGTCAGCGTGTTGGTTGCGCGGCCTGCCGCAGCGTCGGGGCGCGCAGAGCCTTCGCGCGCGGGCTGATCGCATGCCGCACGATGCCCCGCAATTGGCGATGGTCGCCGGCGAGGCCTCCGGCGACCTGCTGGCCAGCCTGCTGCTAGGCGGTGTGCGGGCGCGCTGGCCGCAGGCGGCGGCGTTCGGCATCGGCGGCCCGCGCATGACGGCGCTGGGTTTCGACGCCTGGTGGCCGTCGGACAAGCTCGCGGTGCGCGGCTACTTCGAGGTGCTGCGCCACTACCGCCAGATCGCAGGCATCCGCAACGCGTTGTGCGAACGGCTGCTGCAGCACAAGCCTGACGCATTCATCGGCGTCGATGCGCCCGATTTCAATCTTGGGCTGGCGCAGCGTCTGCGCGAGGCGGGGCAGCGCACGATCCAGTTCGTGTGCCCGTCGATCTGGGCCTGGCGGTCGGGCCGGGTCAAGACGATCGCGCGCGCGGTCGATCACGTGCTGTGTCTGTTTCCGTTCGAGCCCGAGATCCTTGCGCGCGGCGGCGTCGCCGCCACGTTTGTCGGTCATCCGCTGGCCGACGAGATTGCGCTGCAGCCGCCACGCGCCGCCAGTCGAGCCGCACTCGGATTGGCCGACTCCGACACGGTGGTGGCGGTGCTGCCGGGCAGCCGCCGCTCGGAGATCGAGGCCATCGCGCCGCTGTTCCTGCAAGCCGTGTCAAGGCTGCATGCGCTGCACCCGGGATTGCGGTATCTGCTGCCTGCTGCACCCGGGCTGCGTGCGATGCTCGAGCCGCTGGCAGCCCGACTGGCGGCCGACGCGCCGCTGACGCTGCTCGAAGGCCGCTCGCACGAGGTGCTGGCCGCCTGCGACGTGACGCTGATCGCCAGCGGCACGGCCACGTTGGAGGCGGCTCTGTTCAAGCGGCCGATGGTGATCGCCTACCGCATGAACGCGTGGTCATGGCAGATCATGAGCCGCATGCGCTTGCAGCCGTGGGTCGGATTGCCCAACATCCTGTGCCGCGAGTTCGTGGTGCCCGAACTGCTGCAGGGCGACGCCACGCCCGACGCGTTGGCTGCGGCTGTCTTGCAGTGGCTGGATTCACCGCAGCGCTGCGAGGCGGTGTCGGCACGATTCCTCGAGATTCATCAGCTCTTGCGGCGCGACACTGCGCGCACGGCCAGCGATGCGATCGCACAGATTCTTGCGCGCTGAGCAACTGGGCTTCGACTGGAACCGCCCGGGGCTCGTGGCGGGTGTCGACGAGGCGGGGCGCGGGCCGCTGGCCGGTCCGGTGGTGGCCGCGGCGGTGATCCTCGATGATCACAACCCGATTGCGGGGCTGGCCGATTCCAAGGTGTTGACGCCGGCGCAGCGCGAACGCCTATTCGACGAGATCCGCGCGCGTGCGTTGGCATTCAGCATCGCGCAGGCGGTGGTGGAAGAGATCGACACCCTGAACATCCTGCGCGCGACCTTGCTGGCGATGCGGCGCGCGGTCGATGGCCTGCGATTGCCGCCGGTGCTGGTGCTGGTCGACGGCAACCAGCTGCCGGTGCTGCGCGTGCAGGCGGAGGCGGTGGTCGATGGCGACGCCACGGTGGCATCGATCTCGGCGGCGTCGATTCTGGCCAAAGTGCACCGCGACCGCATGTGCATGGAACTGCATCGCTGCCACCCGCAATACGGCTTCGACGCGCACAAGGGCTATGCGACGCCCGAACACCTGCGGGCGTTGCGCGAGCACGGTGCCTGCGCGGCGCATCGCCGCAGCTTTGCGCCGGTGCGTCTGGCGCTCGACGCACTGCCGTGAGGGCGATGCGCCTGCACCCGCGCCACCCGCTGCTCGCTGAGCGCTGCCGCGGCCCGGCCAGGGGCAGCCGGTGAGCGCAACGCGCATTCGCGTGGCGTCGCGCGACAACCCGCTGCTGGTGCGCGTGCGGCGATTGAATGCCACGCCCGACGCCTATCGGCAACTGGGCCTCGTCTGGCTCGAGGGCGAACACCTGGTGCGAGCCGCGCTGGCGCGTGGTTGGCCCCTGTTGGAATTGCTGGTGCCGGCCCGGTGCGAAGGCGATGCCGCATTGCAATCGTTGTGGCCGCACGCGCCGAAGGTGCGCGTGGTCGACGATGCGCTATGGGCGGGCATCGGCTCGCTGTCGTCCAAGGCAGCGGTGGCCGCGCTGGTGGCGTGGCCGGGCGAGGTGGCGGCGCTGAAAGGGCGACGCAGCGTGG
>JBIODO010000288.1:0-5565 GCA_044445225.1 Burkholderiales bacterium | reverse complement strand
GGAGAGGCGGGATGTACAGGCGGTCGCCGTCTTCGAGAGCCAGGTCCGGCAGCTCGGTGCTGTCCGGGCGCAATTGAAGGACGACGCGCCCGGTGGGCTTGATCGCGCGCAGGCGCTCGATCAGCCGCGTGGTCCCTGTCGCGCGTGCCGACTGCGCAGCCGCTTCATCCGCAGTGCTGGTGCGTTGTGTCGACGTGGCCTTGGCAAATTCGGTCTCGAGATCGCGCAGCGCTCGTTCATAGTTGTCTTGTTGAGTGATGCGCACGCTCTCGCGGCTGAACTCGGTGCCGAACACATAGGCCGCTGCGGTTACGCCACCGGCAGCACGCAGCGCGTCGGCCACCGTCGACTGCGGCGGCAGTACGAACTCACCAGGCCTTGCGACTTCGCCCTCGACCCGCACGCGCTTGTTCTGCCGCTGCACCGGCAGCGCCACGCTGGTGCTGTTGAACGCACGCAGCTCGTCGCCGTTGTGCAGCGGGCTGGTCTGCCCCTGAGGCAGCTCGATCTGCGTGATGCGCACCGTGTTGCGGTCGTCGAGCCGCTCGATCGCCAGGCGTGTGGTGTCGGCCACCGTGGAGAAGCCGCCTGCCATCTCCAAGAGTTCACTGATGGTTTCGCCCGGCTTGATCTCGAAGATCGCCGGCTGGTTCACGCTGCCGATCAGGGCCACCTGCGGGCCCACCGGGCCGATGTAGATCACGTCGTCGGGCTGCATCACGCGGTCGGCCGAGCGGTCTCCCTTCAGCAGCAATTCGTACAGGTCGACGTTGGTCACCACCTCGCGGCCGCGGCGCAGTTGCACGTTGCGAAAGCTGCCGGCCGCCGACGGGCCGCCCGAACGGATCAGCGCATTGACCACCGTCGACAGGCTGCTCACGGTCATGCTGCCGGGCCGCGCAACATAACCCGCCACGTACACGCGAATGCCGCGCAACTGGCCGAGCGACGTGCTCAGCTGGAAGTTCTTGAACACCTGCCCCACGCGCCGTCCGATCACGTCGTTGAGGTCGGCCTGCTTGACGCCGGCCACCTGGATCGCGCCCACGCGCGGCACCGCGATGCGGCCGCCGCGATCAACCACGAGACGCAGGTCGGCGTCGACCGAGCCCCACACCGTCAGCATGACTTCGTCGCCCGGTTGGACCAAATAGTCGGCCGGTACCTGTGGGTTGAAGTCCTGCGCCTCCATCACCTGTGCGGGCATCGTTGCTGGCGCGGCGATGGCGCCTGGCGTGCCGTTCATGGTCGACGTGGCGGTCGTCGATGTGGTGGTCGTCGTCGATGTGGCGGACATCAGCAGCACGCCGGTCATCAAATTGGCGCCGAAGCGGCGAATCGGCGCGTCTTCCGGGGCGTTGGCGAGCCGATTGACGTAGAGCTCGAACTCGCCCGGCACGTAGCGGCCCGTTGACGCCTCATTCGAGCGCGGCGCCGCCGGGATGTACACGTTTCCCGGCCTGCTGGGCGCGGGATTGTTTCTCAGCTGATAGGGGCCGGTGGTCCCTTGAGGATCCTGAATCTGCGGGATCTGCGTGGTGCCGCTGACTTGTGCCAGCGCAACCGCGGTGACCCCGCCGCACGCAACCGCGGCCACGAGCGGGCGACATCTGTCGAAGAACGAGAACAAGCGCTGCATGAGGCGTCGGCGTGTCGGCATTGGCCGCAGAAGTGGACAAACCGGCCGCTCGGCGCGCTCGCGCCGGCGAGCGGCCCACTTGCGGTGGACCGGCGCGATTCTATCTGGGCGGCATCGAGGGTTCATTTGGCACCGCAAAGCGAGCCGAGGCACCTAGAATCGTCGCCCCATGTGGATTTTGCTGGCCGCCTTCCTGGCCTCTCTTGTCGTGACCCTGTGGGTCGTGCGCATGGCCCGCACGGCCGGCCACGCCGCGCACGACAGCGATCTGCACGGGCCGCAAAAATTCCACTCGCGGCCAGTGCCGCGCATCGGCGGCCTGGGCATCGTGGCCGGCGTGCTCGGTGGGGCGCTTGCGATGGGGCTGCAAGACATGCACGCCAACGCGCTGGCGCTTTTGCTGCTGACCTGCGGCATGCCGTGCTTCGTGGCCGGGTTGGCCGAGGACTTCACCAAGCGCATCAGCCCGCGGCGGCGGTTGTTCTTCACCGTGGTTTCAGCGGGCCTGGCGGTGTGGGGCCTGCGGGCCGTGATCACCTACACCGCCATTCCGGGGCTCGACTGGGTGGTGTCGGTACCGCTGGGCGCGGCGCTGGTGACGGTGTTCGTCGTCACCGGAGTGGCCAACTCGGTCAACATCATCGACGGCTTCAATGGCCTGGCATCGATGTGCGCGATGTTGATGCTCGGGGCAGTGGCCTATGTGGCGTTCCAGGTGCAAGACCTGTCGGTCATGTGGCTGGCGCTGGCCGGCATTGGCGCATTGCTCGGATTCTTCATCTGGAACTACCCGGGCGGCCTGGTTTTCCTGGGCGACGGCGGCGCCTATTTTGTCGGCTTCTATGTCGCCGAAGTGGCGATCCTGCTGCTTCACCGCAACCCGCAGGTGTCGCCGATGTGCCCGCTGCTCGCGTGCATCTACCCGGTGTTCGAAACGCTGTTCTCGATGTATCGGCGTCGCGTGTTGCAAGACCGTTCGCCGGGCGTGCCCGACGGCATTCATCTGCATTCGCTGATCTACCGGCGCGTCGTGCGCTGGGCCGCCGGCGCCAGCAGAGCCAAGTCGCTGACGCGGCGCAACTCGATGACCTCGCCCTACCTGTGGCTGCTGTGCATGTGTGCCGTGGTGCCGGCCATGCTGTTCTGGGACAACACCGCCGTGCTGGCCTTGTTCATCCTGTTGTTCAGCCTGAGCTACACGATTTTGTACTGGCGCATCGTGCGTTTCCGGGCCCCGCGCTGGCTGTTGGGTCGCACGCATCCGGCCCATGAACCGACGGGTCAGCCGGGTCAGGGATAATCCCGACCCAATGACCCACGAAGTTCCTGAACTCGCCGCCGCTGCGGCCACCTCTTCCGCCCGCTTCGACACCCTCGAACTCGACGTCAAACTGCTGCGCGCCGTAGCTGACCAGGGCTACGAGACGATGACGCCGATCCAGGCCAAGGCGATCCCCATCGTGCTGGACGGCCGCGACGTGATGGGAGCGGCGCAGACCGGCACCGGCAAGACTGCAGCTTTCGCGCTGCCGTTGCTGCAAAAAATGTTGCGCCACGAAAATGCCTCGGCATCGCCGGCGCGGCATCCGGTGCGCGCGCTGGTGTTGGCGCCCACGCGCGAACTGGCCGACCAGGTGGCCGCCAGCGTCAAAGGCTACGCCAAGCACACGCTGCTGCGCTCGACCGTGGTGTTCGGCGGCATCGACATCAAGCCGCAGGCGCTCGAGCTGAAGACCGGCGTCGAGGTGCTGATCGCCACGCCGGGGCGGCTGCTGGACCACATCGAGTCGAAGAACTGCGTGCTCAACCAGGTCGAGTACGTGGTGCTCGACGAGGCCGATCGCATGCTCGACATCGGCTTCCTGCCCGACCTGCAGCGCATCCTGGCGTACCTGCCCAAGCAGCGCCAGACGCTGCTGTTCTCGGCGACGTTCTCGCCCGAGATCCGCCGGCTCGCACAGAGTTATCTGCAAGACCCGGTGACGGTCGAGGTAGCGCAACGCAACGCCGCCGCATCGACCGTCGAGCAGCATTTCTACAGCGTCACCGAGGAAGACAAGCGCCGCGCGGTGCGCCAGCTCGTGGCCCGGCGCGAGCTGTCGCAGGCGCTGGTGTTCGTCAACTCCAAGCTCGGCGCGGCGCGGCTGGCGCGTGCGTTCGAGCGCGATGGCCTGAACACCACGGCGCTGCATGGCGACAAGTCGCAGGACGAGCGCCTGAAGGCGCTCGACGCCTTCAAGCGCGGCGACGTGCACTTGCTGGTGGCCACCGACGTGGCCGCGCGCGGCCTCGACATCGTTGACCTGCCGGCGGTATTCAACTACGACGTGCCGTTCAACGCCGAGGACTACGTGCATCGCATCGGGCGCACCGGCCGCGCGGGCCAGTCGGGCCTGTCGGTGACGCTGGTCACGCGCGACGACACGCGGCTGGTGGGCGACATCGAGCGCCTGATCAAGAAGAAGATCGAGATCGAGCCGTTCGAATTCGACGACGAGCGGCCGCGCCGTCCGCCGCGCCGCGTGCGCGACGATGACGAGCGCCGCAGCGACGCGCCGCCCGAGCGCATTGCCGAGCGCCGTGGGCCGCCCCTGGCGCCCGCCGACCCGTTGTTCGATCAGCCCTACGAGCCCGCGGGCAGTGTCGCGCCGGATTGGGACATCTCGCAGCCGGCGCCGCTGAACCCGCCGCGGCGCGCGGTGTCGGCCAACATCAAGCCCCGGCGCAAGGTGGCCTCGCTGCTCGGGGGTGGGCGGGGCTGAGGTGAGCCGAGCCGAGGGCTGCCGCGTGCATTCAGCGCGCGCTCAATCGGCCTGGAACAGGAACACGGCCGGTAGCTTGTCGGAAAGTTCGGGCGGCTCATTGCGCCACCGGCTGACCCGCTGCATGCGGCACCAACCCTCGGGCCAGCTCAGTGCGCAGGCCACGCACAGGCGGCTCGTCGGCGACAGATGCTGCAGCAGGGCGCGCATCAGCGCCGCGTTGCGATAGGGCGTCTCGATCGCGATCTGCGTTTGCGCCTGCCGGTGTGACCAGGCTTCGAGCTCGCGGATGCGTGCGGCGCGCGCATCGTCCTTGATCGGCAGGTAGCCGACGAAGGCGAACTGCTGGCCGTTCAACCCGCTGGCGGCCAGCGCCAACATCAACGCGCTCGCGCCGGGCAGCGGCTCGACGGTGAGGCCTTGCGCGTGCGCTTGTGCCACCAGCGCACCACCCGGGTCGGCCACCGAGGCCAGACCGGCTTCCGACAGCAAGCCGATGTCGTGGCCGGCGTGCGCGGGCTGCAGCAACGCTGCCAAGTCGCCGTCAACCGCCGCGGCGCCCGGGCCCTTGGCGCGGCGCGGCAGCTCCTGGATTGACAGCGACTGCAGCGGTGCACCGAGCGGCACCTGCGCGGCCACTCGCTTGATGAACGCACGCGCCGTCTTGGCGTCCTCGACCACCCAGTGCGTGAGCATCGCTGCGCGCTGGATCACGGCCGCCGGCAGGCCGGTCGACAACTCCAATGGCACTGGTGAGCCGAAGTCGAGCATGTTGGGCACCAGCACCAGGCGGCCGGTGCCCGGACGCGGCACGGTCATTGCGCATCCTTCGTGCTGCGCACTCCGGAATTCGCCTTGGGAGCGGCCCGGCGGCTCATGCGGTCGCCGCCAGCGGATCGAGCCCGGCTGCGCGCAGCATGGCGCTGGTGCGAATCAGCGGCAGGCCCACCAGCGCAGTCGGATCGTCGGACTCGATGGCATCGGCCAGCACGATGCCCAACGTCTCGCACTTGGCGCTGCCTGCGCAGTCATAGGGCTGCTCCAGCAACAGGTAGCGTTCGATCTCAGGGTCGCTCAATCGGCGAAAGCGCACGGTGACGGTGACCAGCGCCTGCTGCAGAAAACCACTCGACGGACGAACCACCGCCACCGCGGTGTGAAAGC
>JBIODO010000287.1:0-5565 GCA_044445225.1 Burkholderiales bacterium | reverse complement strand
CGCCGGCACGGGTTGCGGCCGAACCAGTAGGCCAGTTCGTTGGGGTGCTCGAGGTCCCACACCACGAAGTCGGCTTGCAGGCCCGCGGCCAGCGCACCGCGCGAGCTGGCCAGGCCGAGCGCGCGCGCCGCGTTGACCGTCACGCCGCGCAGCGCCTCCTCGGGCGTGAGGCGAAACAGGGTGCAGGCCATGTGCAGCATCAGCAGCAGCGACAGTGCGGGCGACGAGCCCGGATTGTGATCACTGGCGATGGCCGTCGGTATCCCCAACTCGCGCAGCCGCGCCAGCGGCGGCAGCTGGGTCTCGCGCAGAAAATAGAAGGCCCCGGGCAGCAGCACGGCCACCGTGCCGGCGGCGGCCATGGCTTTCAGGCCAGGTTCACTCAGATGCTCGAGGTGGTCGCACGACAGCGCGTTGAACTGCGCCGCCAGCACCGCGCCACCCATGTCGCTCAGCTGCTCGGCGTGCAGCTTCACCGGCAGTTTGAGCGCGCGCGCGGCTTCGAACACGCGCCGCGTCTGGTCGGTCGTGAAACCGATGCGCTCGCAGAACGCGTCGACCGCATCGACCAGCCCTTGGGCGTGCCACTGGGGCAGCCACTGCACGATGGCATCGATGTAGTCGTCGGCGCGGCCGTCGAACTCCGGCGGCAGCGCATGCGCGGCCAGGCTGGTGGTGCGCACGGTCAGCGCCAGCTCGCGGCCCAGGCGCCGCGCCACGCGCAGGCAGCGTGCTTCGTCGTCAAGGGTCAGGCCGTAGCCGGACTTGATCTCGATCGTGGTCACGCCTTCGGACATCAGCGCCAGCGCGCGTGCGCGCGCGCCGGTGAACAGCGTGGCGTCGTCGGCCGCGCGGGTGGCGGCCACGGTGGCGCGGATGCCGCCGCCGGCGCGCGCGATCTCTTCGTAGGTGGCGCCTTGCAGCCGCTGCTCGAACTCGCGCGCGCGGTGGCCACCGTACACCAGGTGGCTGTGGCAGTCGATCAGCCCCGGCGTCACCAGCGCGCCGCCAAGATCGTGCTCGGCATTCACCACGAGCCCCGCAGGCAGCGCTTGCTCGGGGCCGACCCAGCGCAGGCGATCGCCCTCGGTGAGCAGTGCGCCGCGCTCGACCCATCCCCACGGTGTGCCACCGGTCATCGTCGCCAGGCGCGCGTGGCGCCACAGGGTGTTCACGACGGCGCCTTGGCGCGGGCCCGGAATTCGATCCACCAGCCGCGTGCGGGCGCACCATGGCTCGGGCGCATCTGCCAGCGCTGATGGGCGGCGTTTGCGCTCCACACCAGCGTGATGCCCTGCGTGCGGGCGGCCACTTTGCCATCGGCCAGCAACTCCACCGCGTCGGCTGCCACCAACGCGCGCCAGTCGCTGCGCGTGACCCATTCAACACCGGGCACCGCGTCGATCATCGAACCCGCGCCGGCATCGCGGCGCACCAGCAGATTGAGGTCGCTGGTGGGTCCATCGAGCAACCGGCACATGGGCGCCGATGCGCCATCGAAGCGCAGCGGCGGCGTGCCGGGCCGCAACTCGTGGCGCTCACCGCGCACCTGCAACGCCACGCCGACCCCCTGCAGCACCGCGAACCAGCGGTCGATGCCGCTGAAGTCGGAGAACGGGCCGTCGAGCTCGATGGCGGCGACGCTGACACGCAATTGCCAACTCGCTGCATCGGGCCAGGCGAGCAGGTCGCGCGTGGTGCCGCCGCCGTTCTTCCATGGCGCGGGCCGCGCGCGCCACAACTCCACCACCTGAATGCTCATGGCGCGAACTGTCCCTCCAGCTGATAGCGCGAGCCGGGATGCACCAGGCGTGCGATGGTGATGGGCGCGCTGCGCGTGAACGTGCGGCGCACCACGATCAGGCAAGGATCGGTGGGCGAGATGGCCAGCAGCTTGGCCTCCTGCGCGGTGGCTCGGGCCGCTTCGATCGAATACTGTGCGCGCCACAGGGCTGTGGCCTCGAACAGGTGGCGCGTGGGCGTGGTCTGCGTGAAGTCGACATCGAGATAGTCCGGCGCGCACGCCGGGTTGACGTAGCGATCTTCGCATTGCAGCGGCACCAGATTCTCGTGGTGCACGATCAGCGTGTGGAACACACGCGCACCGGCGGGCACGCCCAGCTGCGCGGCCAGCGCAGCCGGTGCGCGCAGGGCGCGCTGCAGGTGCACGCTGGCGTGGTGGTGATGGCCGCGCGCCGCGATCTCTTCGTGCAGGTCGCGGATGGTCAGCGTGGACGATACGCGGTGCAAAGGGGCGGCGAAAGTGCCCACCCCCTGCGAGCGCGCCACCAGGCCCTCGGCCTGCAGCTCGCGCAGCGCGCGGTTCACCGTCATGCGGCTGACGCCGAACTCGGCCACCAGCTCGGCCTCCGAGGGCATCAGCGCACCGGGGGGCCAGCGGCCCGTGGCCAAGCCCTGCTTGAGGTGCTGCTTGACGCGTGCATACGGTGCCACCGGCGCCGTTGCCCGGTACGGTGCGACGGCCGCCGAGGCCGCCAAGGTCTGCTGGCGCGCCAGCGAGGCCGCTTCAGGGGAAACCATGGGTCGATGGTACTTGCCTAGACTTGTCTAGACAAGTAGAGTGCAACCCGCAGTTTGAAGGAGCCTCCGCCATGACCGACCTGTCCACGGCCCGCCACCTCGCGCAGCCGCGCCCCGTGAAAGCACCCACCGGCACGCAGCTGAGTTGCAAGAACTGGCTGATCGAGGCGGCCTACCGCATGCTGCAGAACAACCTCGACCCCGCGGTGGCAGAGAACCCCGATGCGCTGGTGGTCTACGGCGGCATCGGCAAGGCGGCGCGCAACTGGGATTGCTTCGAGCAGATCCTGCGCTCGTTGCGCGAGCTGAACGAAGACGAGTCGCTGCTGATCCAGTCGGGCAAGCCGGTGGGCGTGTTTCGCACGCACGTCGATGCGCCGCGCGTGCTGCTGGCAAATTCGAATCTCGTGCCCAAGTGGGGTACCTGGGAGCACTTTCACGAGCTCGATCGCAAGGGTCTGATGATGTACGGGCAGATGACCGCCGGCTCGTGGATCTACATTGGCAGTCAGGGCATCGTGCAGGGAACCTACGAGACTTTCGTCGAAGCAGGGCGCCAGCACTATGGCGGCTCGCTGAAGGGCAAGTGGATCCTGACTGCCGGTCTCGGTGGCATGGGCGGTGCACAGCCGTTGGCCGCCACCTTTGCCGGCGCGTGCTCGCTGAACATCGAGTGCCAGCAGTCGCGCATCGACTTTCGGCTGCGCTCGAAATACCTCGATGAGCAGGCCAAGGACCTGGATGACGCGATGGCACGCCTCCAGCGCTACACCCGCGAGGGCAAGGCGGTGTCGATCGGCCTGCTCGGCAATGCGGCCGAGTTGTTGCCCGAACTGGTCAGGCGCGCGAAGGCGGGCGGCATCAAGCCCGACCTGGTGACCGACCAGACCTCGGCCCACGACTTGATCCATGGTTACCTGCCGCCAGGCTGGAGCGTCGAGCGCTGGAAATCGGCGCAGGCCGATGCCTCGTTGCACGCATCGCTGCGCGATGCCGCCGCGCAGGGCTGCGTCACGCACGTGCGCGCGATGCTCGAGTTCCAGGCGATGGGCGTCCCCACGGTCGACTACGGCAACAACATCCGCCAGGTGGCGTTCGACAGCGGCGTCAACAACGCGTTCGACTTCCCCGGCTTCGTGCCAGCCTACATCCGGCCGCTGTTCTGCCGCGGCAAGGGGCCGTTTCGCTGGGTGGCGCTGTCGGGCGACCCCGAAGACATCCGCAAGACCGACCGCAAGATGAAGGAGCTGTTCCCCGACGACGCGCACCTGCACCGCTGGCTCGACATGGCCGGCGAGCGCATCGCGTTCCAGGGATTGCCCGCGCGCATCTGCTGGATCGGCCTGGGCGAACGGCACCGCGCTGGCCTCGCGTTCAACGAGATGGTGAAGTCCGGTGAACTCAAGGCGCCGATCGTGATCGGCCGCGATCACCTCGACTCGGGCTCGGTGGCCTCGCCCAACCGCGAGACCGAAGGCATGCGCGATGGGTCGGACGCGGTGAGCGACTGGCCGCTGCTCAACGCGCTGCTCAATACCGCAGGCGGCGCGACGTGGGTGAGCTTTCACCACGGTGGCGGCGTCGGCATCGGCTACTCGCAGCATGCCGGCGTGGTGATCGTCTGCGACGGCACCGACGCGGCAGCCAGGCGCATCGAGCGTGTGTTGTGGAACGACCCGGCCACCGGCGTGATGCGCCACGCCGATGCGGGCTATGAAGACGCCATCGCGTGCGCGAAGGAACAGGGCCTCAATCTCCCCATGGTGGCGCGCTGATGAAGCTGCGCCCGGGCGCGCTGTCGCTGGACGACCTGCAGGCCATTCACGCCGGCGGCGTGACGCCGACGCTCGACGACGCGGCGCGCGTGGCCATTCGCGCCAGCGCCGCGGTCGTGCAGCGCGCGGCGCAAGGCGATGCGCCGGTGTATGGCGTCAACACCGGCTTTGGCAAGCTCGCCTCCACGCGCATCAGCCAATCCGATCTCGACCAGTTGCAGCTCAATTTGATCCGCTCGCACAGCGTCGGCGTCGGCGAGCCGCTCGCGGCACCCGTGGTGCGGCTGATGCTCGCGTTGAAGGCGGCGTCGCTGGCGCGGGGCGCCTCCGGCGTGCGCGAGGAAGTGGTCGACACGCTGCTGGCCGTGCACAACGCAGGCCTGGTGCCGTGCGTGCCGAGCCAGGGCTCGGTGGGCGCTTCGGGCGATCTCGCGCCGCTGGCGCACATGACGCTGGCGTTGATCGGCGAGGGCGAGTTCATGGTCGCTGGGCAGCGGCGCGCTGCCGCGCAGTGCCTGCGCGAAGCCGGCATCTCCCCGCTCAAGCTGCAGGCCAAGGAAGGCCTGGCGCTGATCAACGGCACGCAGGTGTCCACCGCACTGGCGCTGCATGCCTTCTTGACCTTCGAGCCCGTGCTCGAAGCGGCGCTGGTGATCGGTGCATTGACGGTCGATGCGGCACGCGGCAGCGACGGGCCGTTCGATCCGCGCATCCACGCGCTGCGCGGCCAACCGGGTCAGATTGACGTTGCTCGCTACTACCGCACGCTGCTCGAAGGCAGCGCGATCCGCCGTTCGCACCTCGAAGGCGACGATCGTGTGCAAGACCCGTACTCGCTGCGCTGCCAGCCGCAGGTGGTGGGCGCCTGCCTCGACCAGCTGCGCCACGCCGCGCTGGTGTTGCTGCGCGAGGCCAACGCGGTGACCGACAACCCACTCGTATTTCTCGAACGCACCGGCGAGCAAGGCGAGGCCGGTCTTCGAGCGGACGCCACGGAACCGGCTTTGCCGGGCCGTCGGCGTCGCCCCCCCGGGGGGGAGGCGGCCGCAGGCCGCTTCGGGGGGGAGATCATCTCCGGCGGCAACTTCCACGCCGAGCCGGTGGCCTTGGCGTGCGACGCGATGGCGGTGGCGATCGCCGAGATCGGCGCCATCGCCGAGCGCCGCATCGCGATGCTGATCGACGCCGGCGTGTCGCGGCTGCCGCCGTTCCTGACGAACGACGCCGGGCTTAACTCGGGATTCATGAT
>JBIODO010000286.1:0-5575 GCA_044445225.1 Burkholderiales bacterium | reverse complement strand
GGCTGCTCAGGCCGATTGGGCACGGGCGCTGCAGCAAGGGCTGGGTGTCGCCACCGGCGGGCTCACGCCCGAGCACGCGCAGCGGGCAGGCGAGCTGCTGCGAGCCATGACACAGGGTGCGCTGGAACTGCTGACCGCCCGCATGGTGGCCAAACGAGAGTTGGGCGCGGCCGCCACGCAACTGCGCACCCGCGAGAACAACCCGCTGAAGTTCTCGCCCGACGTCGACGCCGCGCTCGCCCACCTGCTTGGCCCGGCCGAGCGCGGGTTCCTGGCGCCCCAGGCAGCCGTGACCGAGGCCTTCGACGACCTGCGCGCCCACCAGGTGGCGCTGCTGGCCGGCATGCGGGCGGCGCTCGATACCGTGCTGTCGCGCTTCGACCCCCATGCGCTGGAGCAACGGCTGGCTCCGGGCGGCGCGCTGGAAAACCTGATTCCCGCCAACCGGCGAGCCCGGCTGTGGAGCGCCTATGGCGAGGAATACGCGCGCATCGTGAGCGAGATCGAAGACGACTTCGACACCTTGCTTGGCCGCGCCTTCCTGAAGGCCTACCAGGCCCAGTTGCAGGCGCTCGAGCTCGACCGCAAGCTCGGCGGCGCCGGCAAAGCCTGATGCCGTCGGCATGCCCACTAGGGTTGGCCGCCACTAGGGTCGACCGCAAAACAACTTGAACCGGCCTGCCGGGAGCGGCAACCCAAAGGGGTACAGACCTTCGCCCCCGAGGAAACACCATGTCGCGCTTCCTGCCCATCGCCGCCCTGATGATCAGTGCCGCTGCTTCGCTGGTGGCCCATGCGGGTGAGGTCAAGGTTTTCGGCAACAGCGAGACGGTCGACCCCACCGAGGTGGCCCGCATCCTGGACCGCTCGACCCCGATCAAGATGCGCTCGCTGCGCCTGCTCGACGACAGCCCCGCCGGCGCGATGGCCGCCACGTCGGCCGCTGCCGCGGTGGCCGCCAGCGAAGCCGCCCGCCCGCAGGCGCTGTCGCTGCCGGTGCCGTTCGCGTTCGATTCAGCCGAAATCCTGCCATCGGCCAAGGCGCAACTCGACGCCATTGCCGCCGGCATCCGCATGCTGCCCGCGAACCAGAAAGTGGTGATCGAGGGCCATACCGACGCCATCGGCACCGAGCAATACAACGAGACGCTGTCGCAGCGCCGCGCCCAATCGGTGCGCCGCTACCTGGTCGCCACGCACGGCATCGACGCCTCCCGCTTGCAGGCGGTGGGGCTGGGCGAGCACGACCCGCTGCCCGGCCGCGACCCGCTCGCCGGCGAGAACCGCCGGGTGCAATTCCGCGGCGAATGAGACCCCACAAGGGAAGACGAGCCCCCATCCACGGCGTCGCCGGCACGATCGAGGTGATTACCATGCGCTCACCCCAATACAAAACCACCACGCGCAGCGGATGGACAACTCACAAGTGCTGCGGCTGCTTGGCCGCATCGAACAAGCCGACGAAGGCGCGTTTCGAGAGCTCTATTGCGCGTTCTCGCGCAAGCTCTACGCCTACGTGCTGAGGCAACTGTCGGACTCCGCCCAAGCCGAGGAAATCGTGGCCGATACCCTGTACGAAGTCTGGAAGGCGCCCGCCAAGTTTCGCGGCGACTCGCAGTTTTCCACCTGGCTGATCGGCATCGCGCGCAACAAGGTGCTGATGCACTGGCGCGGCCGCAAGCCCGACGCCGACCACGACGACGTGGCCGACATGGCCGAGCAGCTGGCCAGCGACGCGCCCGGCGCCTTCGAGCTGATGGCGCAATCGCAGCGCAGCGACGGCGTGCGCAGCTGCGTCGACAAGCTCAAAGCCGATTTCCGTGAGTGTGTGCATCTGGTGTTCTACGAGGGCATGGCGCTGGCCGAGGTGGCCCGCATCCAGCAGATCCCCGAGGGCACCGTGAAGACGCGCCTGTTCCATGCGCGCCAGAAATTGAAGCAATGCCTGCAGCGCCTACTCGCCAGTGAAGGCGAGAAACCGCTGGGAGAAATGTCATGAAAGAGAAATTCGACGAACTGCTGCCGTTCTACGTCAACGACACGCTGGACGAAGGCGACCGCGCCTGGGTCGACGCCTACCTGCGTGAGCACCCCAAGTCGGCCGCCGAGCTGCAGTGGTACCGCACCCTGCAAGACACGATGAAGCGCGACGCGCCCGCCGTGTCGGCCGAGGTGGGCCTGGACCGCGTGATGGCCCGCATCCGCGCCGAGCGTGCGCCCAGCCGCGCCCCGGCCCGGCAGGCGCCTGGTCTGGGCCAGCGCTTGCGCGAGTTCTTTTCGTCGATCACGCCGCAACCGCTGCTGCGCCCCGTGCTGGCCGGCGCGCTGGCGGTGGTGGTGGTGCAAGGGATCGTGATCGCCAACCTGGCAACCAGGCCCGATGAAAGCAGCGAGATCCGCGCACACCGGCCGACGGTGGTCGACCCCGGCCCGTTCCTCAAGGTCAATTTCAAAGCCGACGCGCGCGAAGCCGACATCCGCTTGCTGCTGGTCGAAGTCGACGGCTCGCTGGCCGGCGGCCCCGGCCAGCTGGGCGACTGGTACGTTCGCATCCCTGAGGCGCGCATCACGGCAGCGGCCGACAAGCTGAAGACCAGCGCCATCGTCGACGGCGTGGCGCGGGTGGACGCGCTGCCCGTGCGGCCCTGAAGGATCATCCGCCATGGACGCACAACGCCGGCGCCTCGTCACCGCATTCGGCTGGGCCGCCGCCGCGCCGCTGCTGGCCGCCGCCACCGCACCTGCGCGCGCCGCGGCCGGCTCGCGCGTGGCCCTGGTGATCGGCAACGCCGCCTACAAGGTGGGCGCGCTGAAGAATCCGGTCAACGACGCGCAGGCCATCGCCGGCTCGCTGCGCGCGATGGGCTTCGATGTCACGCAGCGCGAGAACACCTCGCTGCGCGACATGCTCGAGAGTTTTCGCCAGTTCTCGCTGCAGAGCCAGAACGCCGACGTGCGCGTCGTCTACTACGCGGGCCACGGCCTGCAGGTGAAAGGCCGCAACTACCTGCTGCCGGTGGACACCGAGATTCGCGCCGAGGACGAAGTGCCCACCAAGAGCGCCGACTTGAACGAATTCCTCAATCGCTTGAGCACCCTCAAGAACGGCATCAACGTGGTGATCCTCGATGCCTGCCGCAACAACCCGTTCTCGGGCGTCGAGATCGTGGGCCCGGATGGGCGGCGCCTGAAGTTCCGCGGCGCCACACCGTCCGGGCTGGCGCGCGTCGAAGCGCCTCTCGGCACGATGGTCGCCTTTTCGACGTCGCCCGACGGCGTCGCGCTGGACAGCCCACAGGAAAAGAACAGCCTGTTCGCCAAGCACCTGCTGCAGCAAATGCAGGAGCCCGGCCTGCCGGTGGAGATCCTGTTCAAGCGCGTTCGCCTGGCGGTGGCCGGCGAGACCAACCGCATGCAGGTGCCGTGGGAAAGCTCCAGCCTGACCGGCGACTTCTGCTTCCGCACGATGGCCGGCGGCGTCTGCAGCTCGGGCCGCTGAGCGGGCTGTCGCTGCGCGGTCAACACCGCTTCCTCAGCACAACGGGTGGCTGCGCGCACGGCGCGGCACCGGCACCTCAACAGCCGCTACGCGCAGCGCTTGGCGGCGAACGCGGCCAGGTCGGCGGCAAAGCGCCCCGGCTCCTGCCGATGCGGCGAATGCGAAGCCTCCTTGTACATGCGCACCGTGCCGTCGGGCAGCGTGTCGCGGTAGTACTGGCCCAGGGGCAGGCCGCCGTAGTGGTTGCTTGCACCGCCGAGCACCACCATCGTCGGCACCGTGAGCTTGGCGATCACGTCGCGAAAGTCGGCCTCGGCCAGGCTCTCGAGCATCGACAACAAGCGCTCGGCGCCGCAACCGCGGGCAAGGCGGGCCACCGCCCAGCGCGCCAGCCGGCCCGCCAGCGCGTTGGGCGCGCCGGCCTGCTTCAGCGGGGCGATCTTGGCCAGGAACTCGGTGGCCACGGTCTCGGCAAAGTTGCCGCGCAGACGGCCCAACGTGTGCTGCAACTGTGTGCGGGTCAGCGAGCCGAAGAGGCCGAGCTGCCAGTGCTCGTCGGTGGTGATGCGCGGTGACTGGTCGATCAGGCAGACCCCGGCGATGCGGTCCTCGCCGTGGTCCTGCAGGTACCTCATCACCACCAGCGCGCCCATCGAATGGCCCACCAGCAGCGGGCGCTCGAGCGCCAGACCGTCGATGTCCTGCGCCACGTCGTGCGCCATTTCCTGCAGCGATGGGTTGCGCTCGGTGGCAGCCCGCGCGCCGTGGCCCAGCAGGTCGAAGCGGTGAACGGTGTGCCGGTGCGCCAGGCTCTCGACCGAATCATCCCAGTCGTGATGGCTGCCGCCCAGGCCGTGGATCATCAGCACCGGGCGCCCGAGCCCGGCCACCTGCACGGCGATGGTCTCGCCACTGGCCAGTTGCAGGTCGATGCGGCGCGCGGCGGCACGTTGGGTTGCCAGCTTGCCGATCAGGCCACTGGCGCCCAGGCCACTCAGATTGCGCAGCGCGCGCGCCACGTCGCCCACGTCGGAGACCAACGCAAAGCCTGCATGCGGCATGGCGGGGTCTCGGGTGGGTGTCATGGCGTTGTACCGGGGATTGGGTCTGTGGCGTGAGTTGCCCAACCCGCATACCCGGTTCAAGGGTCGGCGGCCAATGTGCTGGTCTGGTGGCAAGGCGCGTGCCGGCCCCGCGCCGACGGTTCAAGCGCTCGGCGCGGGCGCCATCTGTGCGGCCAGTGCCGCCCGCACTTCCACGCGCACGGCTTCGGTCAGCTCGGCCTTCAGCTCGACGAACTCCGGCGTCGTCTTGACCGAATAGCGCCGCGGGTGCGGCAACGGCACCGCACGATCGAGCTTGATGCGCCCTGGCCGCGCGCTCATCACCACCACCCGCGAGCCCATGAACACGGCCTCGTCGATGTCGTGGGTGACGAACAGCACCGTCTTGGCCTGCCCCTCCCAGATGCCGAGCAGCAGCTCTTGCATCTGCTCGCGCGTCTGGTGATCGAGCGCACCGAACGGCTCGTCCATCAGCAGCATGCGCGGGCCGTTGGCCAACGCGCGCGCCAACGCCGTGCGCTGCTGCATGCCGCCCGACAGTTGCTTGGGATAGTGAGCCTCGAAGCCCCGCAGGCCGACCTTGGCGATGAAGCCGCTTGCCACCTCGAGCTGGCGCTCGCGTGGCCAGCCACGCTCGCGCAGACCGAAGCACACGTTGTCGAGCACGTTCAGCCACGGGAATAGCGTGTAGCTCTGGAACACCATGCCGCGGTCGGCACCGGGCCCGACGATGCGCTCGCCGTCGAGCAGCACCTCGCCGGCACTCGGCTGCTCGAGCCCGGCCACGATGCGCAGCAGTGTGCTCTTGCCGCAGCCGCTGGGGCCGAGAATGGCGATGAAGTCGTTCTCCGCAACCTGCAGATCGGTGGACTGCAGCGCCAGCGTGTCGCCGAATCGACGCGCCACGCCGCGAACCGAGAGAATGCTCATCGATGTGCCTCCACGGGCGGTACCATCGCCCTCGTGACGAGCACCAAGAGGCAGCCGGCATGAGCAGTCCGCTGGGCCCACT
>JBIODO010000285.1:0-5587 GCA_044445225.1 Burkholderiales bacterium | reverse complement strand
TTGCACCGTCTGCACGAACACGAAGATCGCCCACAGCACCAGCGAGGCCACCGCCGCGAAGGCCAGTTGCGCCGGGGTGTAGGTGGCGCCCGGCGAGCTGGTGGTGAACGACGGCAACACCAGCGACAGCGTCGCCAGCGCAATCAGCACCGCCAGGCTCGATGTGGCGCCCTCGATGCGAAACGTCTGCTCGTGGTGGCGCAGCCCGCCCACCACCAGGCACAGCCCGACCACGCCGTTGCAGATGATCATCACCGCCGAGAAGATGGTGTCGCGCGGCAGCGTGGCCTTGTCGTCGCCGCCACCGAGCATGACCGAGACGATCAGCGCGACCTCGATCACGGTGACTGCCACGGCCAGCACCAGCGTGCCGAAGGGCTCGCCGACACGGTGCGCCACCACCTCGGCGTGATGCACCGCCGCCAGCACCGCGCCCATCAGCGCCGCCGCACACACCCAGGCCAGCAGCGTGCCACCGGGCCATGCCATGGCCACCGCCAACAGGCCGGCGGCCAGCAGCGGAACCACGAGCGGCCAACGCGACATGCACATCCCCTTTCAAGCCGGCCGCGATGGCCGGCGCCGGGGCATTGTGCCCGCTGCGTGGTGCTTCAGCGCTCGATGGCGCGCCGCTGCGCTGGCGCTGCCGGACGCCGCGCGCGCAGCGCCATCAGCAGCAACGCGCCGCTGAGCGTGCCCAGCAGCAGCGGGCTCGACGACAAGACATCGGGCAACCGCAACAGCATCTCGGGCGCTTTCTGGTCCACATACCTTGCGAGGTCGAGCACCTGGTCCGGGCGGATGCTCAACACGTCTTCGAGCTGCACCTGCGCGCCGCTCCAGCGCCCGGACGGCAACAGGCGCGCGAAGGCGCCGGCAGCCACCGCAGCCAACGCCAGCGGCCCGACCGGCCGCAGCAGGTGATTGAGCAGGCGCTGACGCAATGGCGCCGGCGCCTCGCGGTACAGCGCAGCAACCAGCACGGGCACGTCGGCGGCCTCAGCGCTCGCGACGGCGGTGCGGTGCACGTCGTCCGAGGATGGTGTGGGCATCGTGTTCATGGCCGCCACCATACGCTGCCGTGCCGTGCCAGCCCACCGAGATCAGGCAAAGATCTGTGTCGATGCGAATCAAGATTGTTCCGGAGGGAACTCGACGCACCTCACGCGAAGCAAACCGCTTCCACATTGTGGCCATCGGGGTCCAGCAGGAATGCGGCGTAGTAGTTGGCGCTGTATTCGCTGCGCAGGCCCGGCCCGCCGTTGTCGCGGCCACCGGCTGCAAGCCCTTGCGCATGAAAGCGCGCCACCGCCGCGCGGTTGGGCGCCACGAAGGCCACGTGCGTGCCGGGCCCCACTGCAGCATTGGCCGCATACAACCACAGTGCGGGCGCGCCTTTGGGGCCGAGCCCTGCATAACCATCGCCTTGCGGACCCAGCTCGTGCCCGAGGCCGCCCAACGCGGCTTTGTAGAACGCAACGCTGCGCGCGAGATCCGAGACCTTCAAACCCACGTGATCGAACATCGTCATCTCCTGGTTGAGACCAGGATCGATGTTAGGCAGCGGCGTTCAGGCGTTCTTGGAGAATCTTGCGGTCGCCACGCGCAGCGCGGCGGAAGCTGCGCGGCGACACGCCGGCCGCGCGGCGGAAACTGCGCACGAAGTTCGACAGGTCGGCGAAGCCCGAGTCGAGTGCGATCGCGGTGATCGGCTGATCGCTCTCGGCCAGGCGTCGCGCGGCCACGCGCAATCGGCTGCGCACCAGATACTGGTGTGGCGTGACGCCCAGCGCCTGCGCAAACAGGCGCAGGTAGTGGTAGGGGCTCAGGCCGCAGTGCGTGGCGAGTTGCTGCAGATTCAAGTCGTGATCGGCATGCGCCTCGATCCATAGCGCCGAGTGCACCGCGCGCCGGCGGTCTGCTGCCCGAGTGGGTTCGCGCGCAGGTGCGTCATCGTCGACGATTGCAGCAAACCGAGCCGCGAACGCCAGCGCCGCCTCGTCGAGGCCAACGTCGCTGTCGCCAGTGGCCACGGCACGCATCAGCTCGCCGCGCACCATCAGCTCGGCCAACGGCGGCACCGCGCCCGACATCCAACGGCCGCGCCTCGGCTTCAGTTCGTGCACAAGCTCAGGCGCCAGAAACACAGCCAGGCAATCGTCGCCGCCTTCGCGATGCTCGTGCGTGCACTGGTATTCGTCACCCGGCTTGAGCACCAGCACCGAACCCGGCACCAGCTCGTGCGTACGGCCGTGGCAGCGGCAACTGAAGCTGCCGCGCTGCACGTACGACACCGACCAGCCGTCGTGATGCTCCCAGTATGCAGGTGAGCGCGGGCCAGCGTCGCAGCGGTAGGCGATCACCGACACGGGACCCTCGAGCAGCCTGCGCACCTGCGGCATCGTGCGGCGAGTGTAGGGGCGCTCGCCGCGGCGCTGCTGGCTCAGCGCGACAAGACCCCATACCACGCATCGATCATCGTGCGCTGGTCTTCGCGAAATGGCTGGCGCGTCAGGCGCAGCACCGACCAGCCGTGCCGTTGCGCCAGACGCTCGAGGTAGCGGCGCGAATGGGCGTAACGCAGGCTGCCGCGCAGCACCAGATCGGCGCCGGCGTCATCGGCCGCTTCGACCGCAAAACAAAACACGCCAGCGGCGTCGAGCACCCGCAGCGCACCGGCAAACACGGCGTCGAGCTCGCCCACATAGGTGAACACGTCGGCGGCGGCGATCAGGTCGTAGCGCCGCTCGGTGCTGTCGAGGTAGCGGGCCACGTCCTCCTGCGTGAGCTGGTCGTAGAGGCCGCGCGCGCGCGCACGCGCCAGCATGTTGGCCGACAGATCCACGCCATCGATGCGTTCAGCGAGTGTTTTCAAGTGCGGGCCGCACAGGCCGGTGCCGCAACCGAGATCGAGCGCGCGCGCAAAACGCCGCTCGCCCACCGCCTGCCGCAACGCGGCCGCCAGCACCTCGTGGCCGCGGTAGTGCAGCACGTTCACCAGGTGTGAGTCGAACTGCTCGGCATAGTCGTCGAACAGGCCCTGCACGTGGTCGCGCGGCGGTGCCTTCGGTGCATCGCCACCTTCCACCGACGCCAGAAAGAACCCGACCAGCTCGGGGTTGCCGCCGTGCGCCAGTGCCTGCCGGTAGGCCGCCGCGGCCTCGGCAGGGTGGCCGGCTTCCCGGAAGATGCCGCCGCGGTTGACCCAGGCCTGCGGCTGAGCGGCATCGAGCGCCAGCGCGCGTTCGTACGACTGCAGCGCCTGCGCGGGTTGATGCAGCGCCTGCAGCGTCTGCCCGTGACGGAACCAGGCACGGCCGCTGGTCGCATCGGCGGCCAGCAGCCGCTCGAAGACTGACAACGCCCGGGTGTGTTGGCGCGATTCGTTGAGCATGCAGCCAAGGTGGAACAGCGCCGGCAGACAGCCGTCGTCGAGCGCCAGCGCACGCTCGAAGCTGGCCACCGAGTCGGCCACCCGGCCCAGCAGACCCAGCGCGAGGCCACGCTGGCACCACGCGTCGGGCTGTCCGTCGTCGAGCGCGATCGATTGCTCGAGCACACTCAACGCCTGCTCGGGCTTGCCGAGTTGCACCCGCGCCGCGCCCAGGTTGACCAGCGTCGAGGCGCGCTCGGGCAGCAGCGCCAGCGAGGCCTCGAAGCAAGCTTCGGCAGCCATCGCATCGCCGGCCTCGAACTGCGTCACGCCGTCGATGAACAGCGCCTTGGCACGCTCGAACGTCGTCACATCGTCCATCGGCATGCCGCCTTCAGCGCCACATCTTCTTTTTCTTCCAGCGCCGCTCGCCACGCACGCCGGCTTCCTTCAGGCCGAGGTAGAACTCGCGGATGTCTTCCTTCTCGCGCAGGCGCTCGCAGGTGTCTTCCATCACGATGCGGCCGTTCTCGAGCACGTAGCCGCGGTCGGCGACGTTGAGCGCCATGTTGGCGTTTTGCTCCACCAGCAGGATCGTGGTGCCGCGCTCGCGGTTGATGCGCACCACGATTTCGAAGATCTCGCGCGTGAGCTTGGGGCTCAGGCCCAGGCTCGGCTCGTCGAGCAGCACCAGATCGGGCGAGCCCATCAGCGCGCGGCTGATCGCCAGCATCTGCTGCTGGCCGCCCGACAGCAGCCCGGCGTTCTGGCGATCGCGCTCCTTCAGGATCGGGAAGTAGCCGTACACCACCTGCAGGTCGCCGTGCAGCGCATCGCGGTCGTTGCGCGTGTAGCCGCCCATCATCAGGTTGTCGTGCACCGACAGCAGCGGAAACACCTCGCGCCCCTCAGGCACGTGCACGAGGCCGCGGCGCACGATGTCGGCCGGGTCGCGCGCGGTGATGTCGTCGCCCTTGAAATGCACGCTGCCGCGCGTTGGCGCGAGCACGCCGGAGATGGTCTTCAGGATCGTCGACTTGCCAGCGCCGTTGCTGCCCAGCACGGTGACGATCTCGCCGCGGCGCACCGTGAGGCTGACGCCGCGCACCGCGCGGATCGGGCCGTACGCGCTCTCGACGTTGGCCAGCACGAGCAGGTCGCTCGACTCGTTGTTGCTCACGCTGCTTTCCTGCGCAAGCTCGACAGGTCGTCGGCCGACCCGAGATACGCCTCGATCACGCCGGGGTGCGCCTGCACCTCGGCCGGCGTGCCGAGCGCCAGCACCTCGCCCTGGTTCATCGCCAGCACGCGGTCGGAGACGCGCGACACCAGGCTCATGTCGTGCTCGACCATCAGCACGGTGATGCCCAGCTCGTTGCGGATGTCGCGGATCCACCAGGCCATGTCTTCGGTCTCTTCGACGTTGAGCCCCGACGACGGCTCGTCGAGCAGCAGCAGCTTGGGCGCCATGCACAGCGCGCGCGCCACCTCCACCACCTTGCGCACGCCATACGGCAGCCCGTGCACCAGCGAATCGCGGTGGTGCTGCAGATCGAGCAGCTCGATCACGCGCTCGGCCTGTGCCCTTGCCTCACGCTCGGCGTGCCGCGCCGACGCCGTGAAGAACAGGTTGGCGAAGAAGCTGCTGCTGTGGTGCACATGGTGACCGATCAGCAGGTTCTGCAGCACCGAGGCGTTTTCGAACAGCTCGATGTTCTGAAAAGTGCGCGCAATGCCGAGCTCGGCGATGCGATGCGGCGGCAGGTGACTGATCGGCTGGCCTTCGAACTGAATCTCGCCGGTGGTGGCGTCGTAGATGCGGCTGATCAGGTTGAATACCGAGGTCTTGCCCGCGCCATTGGGCCCGATCAGCGTGAACACCTCGCCGCGGCGCACATCGAAGCTGACGTTGTTGACAGCCAGCACGCCGCCGAAACGCAGCGAGAGGTTGCGGGCGGAGAGGAGTGGTGTTTGATCGCTCATCTCACCCCTCTCCAGCTTGCTTGCGGAGAGATGAGCGTGCAAAGCCGCGGGTGGGTATGCGCCGGCGCTCGAATGCGGCAGCCCTTCGCTGCACTCCGGGTTCCCTGCGGTGCTCGGTCTCGCGGCCCGTCGCGAAACTCGCTCCGCTCACTTCGTTCGCTATGCTCGAACAGTCGCGACGAGTCAGAACACGATGCGCGCTGACGCGCGCGGCCACGAGCCCTCCGCTCC
>JBIODO010000284.1:0-5597 GCA_044445225.1 Burkholderiales bacterium | reverse complement strand
TTGCCGTGCAGCACGTGCCCGCTGATGCTGTAGGGCCGGCCGAGCAGCGCGGCGGCCAGCTCCATGTTGCCCGACGCCAGCGCCGCGCGCACCGCCGAACTCGACACGCGTGCCCCGTGCACCTCGTAGCTCATCATGCGCGCCACGTCGAAGCCGCGTGCATCGCCGGCGGCATCGAGCATCGCGTAGTCGCCCGCGCGTTTGGCGCCGAAGCGAAAGTCGTCACCCACCAGCACGTAGCGCGCATGCAGGCCGGCCACCAGCACGTCGTCGATGAAGGCTTGCGGTGACAGGCTCGACAGTTGTGCCCCGAAGCGCAACACCACGGCCTGCTCGACGCCGCAGCGCTCGAGCTCGAGCAGCTTGTCGCGCAGCGTCGCGATGCGTCGCGGTGCGCCGGCTGGCTTGCCTGCCAATGCAGCGAAGTAGTCGCGCGGATGCGGCTCGAAGGTCATCACGCAACTGGCGACGCCGCGATGCCGCGCTTCGTTGGTGAGCAGGGCCAGCATCGCCTGATGGCCGCGGTGCACGCCATCGAAGTTGCCGATCGTCAGCGCGCACGACGGCGCCAGACCGGGGTGACGAAAACCGCGGAAGACCTGCATGTTGGGCGGCGTGCTGTGGCGGCTCAGTAGTGCAGTTCCAGCGTCGCCAGCTGGTTGTCGGCCGCCGGCCAGCTGCGTCCGACCACGCGCTCATGGATGGCACCCGACTGGTAGTCGCCCATCACGGTACGGCCGGCGCCGCTCAGCGCCAGGCGGCTCGATGCCACGCCGGCCACGCCGGTTGGAACGCCTGGCGCCGGGTTCTGGTTGTCGAACACGATCTGGTCGCGCGGCAGACCGAAGTAGCCACGCGGCCGCACGAAGGTCACCACTGCCGCAGCGCTGCGGTCGCTGTCAGTCAGTCTTTCGGGCCGCAGGTGCACGATGTTTGACGAGCGCGCAAACGGCGAGCGGTAAACGTGATGCGTGGCATACCCCGCCGCAGTGACCACGAACTCCAGCGGCGTGTAGGCATCTGTGGTGAGCGGTCCCCAGCGGCCATCGGCGCCGACCGTGATGTTGACCAGCGCGCTGCCGCGGCGCTCCCCGGTGTTGGCGTCGATGGCCCAGACCTCGACCATCGCGCCTTCCAGCGGCAGGTTGGTCGGCCCGCCGGGGCCGGTGGACGTCACCACGCCGTCGAGCACCACGCGCGATTCGGGCGTGATGGCGGTCGTCGCGGGCTCGCGGCCGGTGATGAAGCGATAGGCCTGCGCGAAGGCCTCGGCGTGATACGACGTTTCGCGGTGGTCGCGGCCGGGCAGCACCACGTTGGTCGCACCCTTCAGCGCCGGCCCCTCGAACGTGACGTTGGTGGGCGTGCCCTTGGCGCCGATCCACACGCCGTCGGGCTGCGCGAACTTGTCGTTGTTGTCGGAGCGAATCGTCATCCACAGCACGCCCGGCGTCACTTCGTCGCCGTTGGCACCCTTGGGCGCGTTGAGCGCCGTGAGAAAGGGTCCGGCGCCGTTGAACTCGTTGTTGGGTCGGAAACTTGCGTTGGCCCACACGCCGTGGTTGGGCGTGCCGCCGAGGATGGCGTGCGACACGGTGTTCACGCCGCCGCCGTTCTGGATGTAGGCGCGGATCGCGTTGCCGCCGCGCGAGTTGCCCATCAGCACCACCTTTTGCGCGCCGGTGGTCTTGAGCACGCGCGCCACCTCGGCGGCCAGCGTGCGCATCTGGTCGTCGGCGGAGCTGCGGCCCGGCTGCGGCTTGGTGTCGTCGTCACGCGCGGTGGGGTACGGCAAGTTCAGCGCCACCAGCCGGTCGCGCGGCCAGCCGTTGCTCTCGAAGCGCCACAGCGTGGTCATCCACAGCGCGGCGGAGTCGCCGTTGCCGTGCACGAAGACGATTGGCGGATGGCTCGGCGGCGTGAGGGTGGTGCAAGAGACGAGCGCCGTCGCGGCGATCAGCGCGAGCAGGACGCGGCGAAGCAATGTCATCGTGTTCTCCAAAGATGTCTGGGCCTCACGCCCAGCCGATGTCTTGTGCGCTCGGCAACGGCGGCTCGCGCAAGCCGGTGGCGGCGCGCACGCCGTTGAGCACCGCGCGCTGCGTCACCTCGGCGGCCAGCGCGCCCAGCACGGTGAGCGGCAACGTGCGCCGATTGCCGCCGGTGGCCAGCGCGAACATCGTGTCGCCGTCGCTGGCGGTGTGCACGGGGTCGATGCAGCGCGCCAGGCCGTCGTGCGACACCGTGGCCAGGCGCGCGCATTGCGCCTTGTCGAGCGCGGCATCGGTGGCGACGATGCCGATCGTGGTGGCGGCGCCGGCCAGGATGTTGGGCGGCATCAGGCCGCGCGCCAGCGCCGCGGTGATGCGCCGCGGCGTGCGGCCGTCGAGCTGGCGGCTGCCCGCCACCACCCGCGCGGTGGCGGGGTCGATCACGTCGCCGGCGGCGTTGACCGCCACCAGCGCGGCGATGCGCACGCCGTTGACCTCGAGGCTCGCGCTGCCGATGCCACCCTTCATCGCATGCGCGATGCCGAACAGCTTGCCCACGGTGGCGCCGGCGCCGGCACCGACACAGCCTTGCGCAGGGGCCTGATCCGACGCGGCCTCGCACGCGGCAAAGCCCGCCTGCGCATCGGGCCGGATGCGCGCGTCGCCCAGCCACAGGTCGAACAGCACCGCCGCCGGCACGATCGGCACGCGCGCCGGGCCGACCGTAAAACCGTGGCCGTGCTCGTCCAGCCAACGCATCACGCCGCCGGCGGCGTCGAGGCCGAACGCGCTGCCGCCGGCCAGCAGCACCGCGTGCACGCGATCGACCAGGTTGCCGGGCGCCAGCAGGTCGGTCTCGCGGGTGCCCGGAGCGGCGCCGCGCACGTCGACACCGCAGGTCACGCCCGCTTCGCAGAGCACGACGGTGCAACCGGTGGGGCGCCGCGAGTTGGTGTCGTGGCCAACCTTCAGGCCCTGCACATCGGTGATCGAGCCGGGGAACAGCGTCATGCGCCAAGCCTACCGCATGCGCCAGCCGGCGCCGGGCCGTCCCAAGCCGGCGGCTCCCCCTCGGGGGGACGCGAGCGCAGCGAGCTGGGGGGTCAGCTCAACACGCCATCGGCACGCCGTGGCTGCTGTCGTCGCCGAGCAGCTCGAACGCTGCGCGGCGCCGGCTGATCAGCGTCTCGCTCGAGCCGTCGGCGTGTTGCAGCGTGACCTCGGCGCGCGCGATCTTGCTGTTCAGGCACTGCTTGATGCCGCCCGGCGGATTGGCGTAGCGAAGGCCGACGAAATCGCCCGGCCCGGCCTGGATGTGGCCCCGCACCTGCACGCCTTCGCCTCGCGACTCGAAGCGCCAATCGAATCCTTGCACCGAGGCGCGCGCCCGCAGCGAGCGGCCCAGCGCGTTGAGCCGGTGTTCGCGGCCGCTGTGGCGCAGCACGATCGGCGTGATCCACGGCGTCCACAGCGGACCGAATTTCAGTTTCGCCGACGCCACCTCGAGAAAGCTCTCGTCGTGCCCGCCGTCGAAGCCCGCCACCTGGCCCCACGCATATCGGTCGGTGTGCTGGCGGCCCCAGTTGTGGTTCTGGCTGCCGAGCCAGCCTTGCACGTCGATGCGCTGGCCGTCGACCGTGAGCATGCCGTCGAAGCGCGCCAGCGGCCGGCCGACCAGGCTCTTGGCCTTGGGGAATCCGCCGTCGTACAAACGGGCAGGCAACAACAGCAGCGGCGACTGGCCGCCCGCGAAACGAAGGTCCCAGACGATGCGGTGCCCGGAGGATTCGGCACTGCCTGTCGCGTGCCCGCTGCCCAATTGCGCGCTCGGCAATTCGACGGCCAGGGCCCCGGGGTCGAAGCGGCACGAAGCCAGCGGCCAGTCCTGCTTCACCGCAACGTGGCGGTTGCGCTCGCCGTCGAACACGATCGCCCACAACTCGCCCACTGCGTCGTGCGGACGACCCAGCGGGCTGAAGATCGTGTAGCGGATCCAGAACGCCCACGCCCGCTCGGCGTGGTTGGCGCGGATGAAGTAGCTTTCGTAGTGGCCGTCGCGCGCGCCGGCCCGGTGACGCAGCTGGTTCGCGGACTCCAGCCGCATCACGCCGGGTGTTATGCGAACACGCCGGTGGAGTCGGTCATGCGCGCGGACACTTCGCCCAGGTGGTGCAGCGTGTCGCCGAAGCTCATCTCGAGCATCGTCAGGCGCTTGAAGTAGTGGCTGCCGATGTACTCGTCGGTGACGCCGATGCCGCCGTGCAGCTGGATGCACTGCTGGCCGACGAAACGCATCGACTGGCCCAGTTGCACCTTGGCCTGCGACAGCGCGCGGCGCCGCGCGGCCGGCGCCTCACCGAGCTTGAGGCTCGCGAAGTAGCTCATCGAGCGGCCGAGCTCGAGCTGCATCTTGACGTCGGCGATGCGGTGGCGCAGCGCCTGGAAGGTGGCCAGCGTGGTGCCGAACTGCTTGCGCGTGTTCATGTATTCGACGGTGAGGGCGACGAGCTTGTCCATCACGCCCACGCCTTCGGCGCAGGCGGCGGCGATGCCGACGTCGATCGCCAGCTCGAGCGCCGCGAAGCCGTCTTCCTGGATCAGCGCGGCCGGAGAATCGGCCAGCGTCAGCTCGCCGGCGCGGGCGCCGTCTTGCGTGGCGTAACCCTGCCCCTGCGAACCCTTGGCGCCTGCCTCCACCAGGAACAGCGCGATGCCCTTTGACTCGTCGCCAGCGCCGCCGGTGCGCGCCGGCACGATGAAGGCATCGGCCTCGTCGGCCGCGGGTACCACGCTCTTGTGTCCGCTCAATTGCCAGCCGCTGCCGGCACGCCTGGCGGTGGTGGCCACTTGAGCGAGGTGATAGCGCGACACGCGCTCCTGATGCGCCAGCACCACCAGCGCCTCGCCCGATGCGACACGGGCCAGCCAGGCGCCTTGCAGCGCGGCCGGCGCCGCTGCTAGCGCGGTGGGCGCGACCAGCGCACCGGCCGCATAGGGCGCGTTGACCAGGCCGCGGCCGAGCTCTTCCATCACCACCATCGCCTCGATGGCGCCGAAGCCCATGCCGCCATGCGACTCGTGCACCGCGATGCCGGTGAGGCCGAGCCCGGCGAGCTCACCGTACACGTCGCGCGTGCGACCGCCCTGCTTGGCAATGGCGTGCCGGCGCTCGAAGGCGAAGCCTTTGTCGACCCAGCGGGCGACGGCGTCGCGCAGCGAGAGTTGGTCGTCGGTGAATTCGAAATCCATGGTCGTCTTTCTTCAGCCCAGCACGGTTTGCGCGACGATGTTGCGCTGCACTTCGTTCGAACCACCGTAGATCGTGGTCTTGCGGAAGTTGAAGTAGTTGCCGGCCAGCGGCGCGCAGTCGCCGAAGCGCGCGAACCAGTCGCCCTGCCAGCCGGCCTCCATCGCCTCGCGCACATAGGGCATCGTGAACGGCCCCGCGGCCAGCATCATCAGCTCGCTGTAGCGCTGCTGGATCTCGCTGCCCTTGATCTTGAGCAGGCCCGCGATGTCGAGGCTTTGCTTGCCGCTCTTCTCGGCCGACAGCACGCGCAGCACCAGCATCTCGAGCGCGACGATGTCGACCTCGAGCAGCGCGAT
>JBIODO010000283.1:0-5617 GCA_044445225.1 Burkholderiales bacterium | reverse complement strand
GCTTCATCGAAGCGCTCGACCTGCAGCTCACGCCGCTGCCGCGCGCCAAAGTGCTGGGCATCGTCAACTTCGCGAGCTTCCATCGCGCGATGGAATCGGCGCAACACCTCGTCAGGCTGGGGCCCACCGCGGTGGAGTTGGTCGACCGCACGATGATCGAACTGGCGCGCGCCAACCCGGCATTCAAACCGGTGATCGAAAGCGCGCTCATCGGCGCGCCCGAGGCGATTCTGCTGGTCGAATTCAGCGGCGACGACCGCACCGCGCTGCGCGCCACCCTGCGCGCACTGGTCGAGCTGATGGGCGATCTGGGGCTGCCCGGCAGCGTGGTCGAGATGGTCGACGACGCGCCGCAAAAGGCGCTGTGGGAGGTACGCAAGGCGGGCCTGAACATCATGATGAGCCTGAAGGGCGACGGCAAGCCGGTGAGCTTCATCGAAGACTGCGCGGTGCCCTTGGCCCACCTGGCCGAGTACACCGCGGCGCTGACCGAAGTGTTTGCGCGCCACGGCACGCGCGGCACCTGGTACGCGCACGCGTCGGTGGGCACGCTGCACGTGCGGCCGATTCTCGACATGCGGCGTGACGGTGCGACCAAGATGCGCGCGATCGCCGAAGAAGCGTCGCTGCTGGTGCGCAAGTACAAGGGCGCCTACAGCGGCGAGCACGGCGACGGCCTGTGCCGCGGCGAGTGGATCGCCTGGCAGTTCGGGCCCAAGGTGAACGAGGCGTTCCACGCCATCAAGCGCCACCTCGACCCGGACAACGTGTTCTGCCCCAACCGCATCGTCGATCCGCCGCGCATCGACGATGCATCGCTGTTCCGATTCCCGCCCACCTATCGCACGATCGACATCAAGCCCGCTTTCGACTGGTCGGGGTGGAACGTGAAAAACGACCCCACCACCGAAGCCATCAGCCCGCCCGGCAGCGGCGGCGATTCCACCGGCGGCCTGGCCAAAGCGGTGGAGATGTGCAACAACAACGGGCACTGCCGCAAGTTCGACGCCGGCACGATGTGCCCGAGCTACCGCGTCACGCGCGACGAGCAGCACCTCACGCGCGGGCGCGCCAACACGTTGCGCCTGGCGTTGTCGGGCCAGCTCGGGCCCGATGCGCTCACCGGTGATGCAGTGCACGACGCGCTCGACCTGTGCGTCGGCTGCAAGGGCTGCAAGCGCGATTGCCCCACCGGCGTCGACATGGCGCGCATGAAACTCGAAGTGCAGGCGCAGCGCCATGCGCGGTTTGGTGCCACGCTGAAAGACCAGTTCATCGGCCGCCTGCCCGACTGTGCGCCATGGGCGAGCCGGCTGCCGTGGCTGTTCAACCTGCGCAACCGCTCGCCCGCGCTGGCACGACTGGCCGAGCGCGGGCTCGGGCTGTCGGCGCAACGGCGATTGCCCGAATGGCGCAGCGACACGTTCACCCGCCGGTCGCCGGCCTTCGGGCTGGCTTCGCGCGGCGCGCTGCTCGCGGCGCATGCCGACGGCGCTAACACCGCGGTGCTGTGGAGCGACACTTTCAACGAGTACTTCGAACCCGACAACGCGGTGGCTGCCGTGCAGGTGCTGCAGGCCGCAGGCTACACGGTGCACGCGGTGCGCAGCGCCAACGGCCGCACGCCGTGCTGCGGCCGCACGCACCTCGCGGCGGGGCAGACCGAGCGCGCAAGCGCCAAGGCCAAGGCGTTGATCGGCGCGCTGCTGCCGTTTGCCGAGCGCGGCATCGCAATCGTCGGGCTCGAGCCATCGTGCGTGCTGACGCTGCGCGATGAGTACCTGGCGATGGGCCTCGGCAATGCCGCACGCACAGTGGCCGCGCAGACGATGCTGTTCGAGGAGTTCATCGTGCGCGAGTCGCGCCGCTTCGCACCCGAGTTTGTCGAAGCCGAGCAACCGATGCTGGTACACGGCCATTGCCACCAAAAGGCGTTCGGCCTGATGGACGGCGTGCTGTTCGCGCTGCGGTTGCTGCCGGGCGCGCAGGTCTCGATGATCGAGAGTTCTTGCTGCGGCATGGCGGGCAGCTTCGGCTACGAGGCGTCGCACCACGAGGCGTCGATGCGCATGGCCGAGCTGTCGCTGCTGCCGGCGGTGCGCGCCGCAAGCGACGCCATCATCGTGGCTGACGGCACCAGTTGCCGCCACCAGATCGCCGACGGCGCATCTCGGCAGGCGCTGCATGTGGCACAGGTGCTGGCGCTTCACCTGGCTGATTGACGCCGAAGGCGCTACGCGATGCGCAGCGGGATCGTCACCGGCCCGTCGTTGACCAGTTCCACCTGCATGTCGGCGCCGAACTCGCCGGCTTGCACGCTCGGGTGGCGTTCACCCGCCGCGCGCAGCACGGCCTCGTAGAGGGTGCGGCCCAACGCCGCTGGCGCGGCACCCGAAAAACTCGGCCGGTTGCCGCCCGATGTATCGGCGGCCAGCGTGAACTGGCTGATGAAGAGCAAGCCGCCTTGCACGTCCTGCACGCTGCGATTCATCTTGCCGGCGTCGTCGGCAAACACGCGCAGCTTCAGCAGCTTGTCGACCAACTTGGCGGCCTGCTCGTCGCTGTCGGCCGGCTCGGCGCACACGAAAACCAGCAGCCCTTGGTGAATGCGGCCGCGCACTTGATCGGCGACCGTCACCTGCGCGCGCGACACACGCTGCACCAGCGCCATCATCTGGCGGCCTCCTCGGAATCGTTGAAGTGCGCCTCCACGTCCCATGGCAGCAGCTCGATGCGGGCGCGCAGGCCGGGCACCGCGCCCATCAGCGCCTGCTCCACCGTGGCTCGCAGCGCGGCGGCGCGCTGCAACGTCCAGCTCGCTGGCATGTGCATGTGCAAGTCGACGAAGCGGCGTTGCCCTGCACGCCGCGTCACCACGTGGTCGAAGCGGATCGCCTGGTGCGCGAATTCGCGCAGCGTGTCGTCGATCTGCCGCTGCACGTCGGGCTCCAGCGCACGGTCCATCAAACCGTCGGTGGCACCCCACAACAGACGCACGGCCTCGCGCACGATGTTCAGCGCCACCGCGATGGCGATCACCGGATCGAGCCACAGCCAGCCGGTGGCCACCACGGCCATCAGCCCGACCACGACGCCGGCCGACGTCCACACATCGGTGAACAGGTGGCGCGCGTCGGCCTCGAGTGCCACCGAGCGATGCTCGCGCGCCTTACGCATCATGGCGTAGGCCAGTGCACCGTTGATTACCGAGCTGAGCACCGACAGCCCGAGGCCCAGGCCCAGCGATTGCAATGCCTGCGGGTGAAACAGTCGCTCGGCGGCGGCCCAGATGATGCCGAGCGCCGCCGCCAGGATCAGCAGGCCTTCGAAACCGCTGGAAAAGTACTCCGCCTTGTGATGGCCGTAGGGATGATCCTGATCAGGCGGCGCGGCGGCGACCGTCACCATCCCCAGCGCGAACGCCGCACCCGCCAGGTTGACCAAGGACTCCAGCGCATCGGACAGCAAGCCCACCGAGCCGGTGAGCCACCAGGCACCGAACTTCAGCGCCATGGTGGCCAGCGCCACGGCAACCGACAGCTTCAGGTACGAGCTCACCTGCATGCGTGCATTGTGCTTGGGTCCTGCCACGGCGCCCGGTGCCGCCGCGCAGCGCTCGAATATCCGTGTGATTGAGTCGCCGCTCGCCAGGGACCACAATCCGCGGGCCGCAGAAGCCAAGGAGACCCACGATGGCGCGCTTGAACGTCAACGGCAAGAACCACGACTTCACCGCCGAGCCCGACACGCCGCTGCTGTGGGTGTTGCGCGAGCAACTCGCGCTCACCGGCACCAAATACGGCTGCGGCATCGCGCAGTGCGGGGCCTGCACCGTGCACATCGACGGCGAACCGGTGCGCTCGTGTGTGCGGCCGTTGTCCAGCGTCGGCGCCACGCAGAAGGTGGTCACCATCGAGGGTTTGGCGCCCCACGCGTCGCATGCGCTGCAAAGAGCCTGGGTCGAGCTCGACGTGCCGCAGTGCGGCTTCTGCCAATCGGGCATGCTGATGGCCGCGGCGGCGCTGCTGAAGAAAAAACCAACGCCGACCGACAGCGACATCGATGATGCGATGACCAACATCTGCCGCTGCGGCACCTACAACCGCGTGCGCGCGGCGATTCACGTGGCCGCCAAGTCCGCCAAGGCCTGAGCGAGGAGACCGCCATGAGCAGCACCGCTTCCGTCTCGCGCCGTCGTTTCCTCAGCTCGTCGGCCGCCACCGCCGGCGCACTGGTCGTGGGCTTTCACGTTCCCGAATCGCCGCTGGTGAGCACGGCGGCCGCACAAGGCGTGGCCAGCGAGATCAACGCCTGGGTGGTGATCCAGCCCGACGACACGGTGGTGATCCGCATCGCGCGCAGCGAGATGGGCCAGGGCACGCTGACGGGCCTGGCGCAACTGGTGGCCGAAGAGCTCGAGTGCGACTGGTCCAAGGTCACCACCGAGTACCCGACGCCGGGGCAGAACGTCGCACGCAATCGCGTGTGGCAGAACTTCTCCACCGGCGGCAGCCGCGGCATCCGCGAGTCCAACGACTACGTGCGCAAGGGCGGCGCGGCCGCACGCATGATGCTCGTGCAGGCAGCGGCCGACGGCTGGGGCGTGCCGGCAGCCGACTGCACAGCCGCCAACAGCAAGGTGCTGCACGGTGCCACCGGCCGCAGCGCGCGCTATGGCGAGCTCGCAGGCGCCGCGGCGAAGCTCAAGGCCCCCACCGAGATTGCGCTGAAGGATCCCAAGTTCTGGAAGATCGCAGGCAAACCCGTCAAGCGGCTGGACACCGCGCACAAGGTCGACGGCTCTCAGGTCTACGGCATGGACCTGCAACTGCCCGGCATGCTGAACGCCGCGATCAAGGATTGCCCGGTGTTCGGCGGCAAGGTCAAGTCGTTCGACGCGGCGGCGGTGGCCAAGCACCCCGGTGTGAAGAAGGTGGTCGCGGTCGGCGACAGCGCGGTGGCGGTGGTGGCCGACACCTGGTGGCACGCCAAGACCGCGCTCGATGCGCTGCCGATCCAGTGGGACGAAGGCGCCAACGCCAACACCTCGAGCAGCGACGTCGCGCAGATGCTGAGGGCCGGCCTCACCGCCGACGATGCGGCGGCCGCCAACAAGGTGGGCGACGTCAAGGCCGCGCTCGCAGGCGCCGCGCGCACGATCGAGGCGGTGTACTCGTACCCGCACCAGAACCACGCCTGCATGGAGGTGATGAACGCCACCGCGCGCTGGACGCCCGATCGCTGCGAGGTGTGGTGCCCGACGCAAAACGGCGAGGCGGCGTTCGCCGCCACCGTAGAGGCCTCGGGCCTCACGTCGGCGCAGTGCGACGTGCACAAGATCCACCTCGGTGGCGGCTTCGGCCGTCGCGGCATGACCGACTACGTGCGCCAGGCGGTGGCGATCGCCAAGGAGATGCCGGGCACGCCGATCAAGCTGATCTGGTCGCGCGAGGAAGACATGCTGCACGGGCGCTATCACCCGGTCACGCAATGCCGGCTGGTGGCGGGGCTCGATGCCGGCAATAACCTCACGGCGCTGCACATGCGCATCTCGGGCCAGTCGATCCTGGCCAGCGTGTTCCCGCAGAACGTGAAGAACGGCCTCGACCCGGTGGTG
>JBIODO010000282.1:0-5619 GCA_044445225.1 Burkholderiales bacterium | reverse complement strand
TCCACGTCTTCGGCCCAGGCCCATGCCACCTTGCGGGCCTTGGCCAGACCCAGCGCGTGCTGGCGATGGATTCGAATGTCGGGCATCAGGGTGCTCCTGCTGACAGCGAGCGCAGTGTGGCGTGGCGCTCGGCCTTGGGCAAGGCGGCCAAACGCTTGACCTCGGCGTAGAACTCATCGAAGTCACCGCCCTTGCGTTGAAACAGCCGCTCGAAATCGGGCACCAGGTCGTTGTATGCGCCTTGCACCGCCAACGAAGCGTTGTTGGCGCGCGCCACGGTCGCGTCGTAGCCCGCGAAGCCATCCCAGCGCTCGCGCTTGAGCTGCTCGTACTGCGTGCGCATCGATGCCATCACCTCGGCCTTGCGCAGGCGCTTGTCGGCGTCTGACAGCGGCCCGCCGTACAACTCGGCCAGCGCGGTGCGGGTCTTCAAGGTCAGTGCGCGAAACTCCTCGCGCCGAACTTGCACCGCCTCGAACTCGCGCAGCGACGACGCGTCGCCCTCGAGGGCCAGCCAGCGCGTGCCGCCGATGCGCTCCACCGCCACTGCAAAGGACTCGTTGAACGCGGTGTCGTCGGCCGCGTAAGCCACCTGATGCGCCAGCTCGTGGAACATCAGGCGCGCCACTTCGGCATTGGGCCAGCCGATGAAGGTGGACAACAGCGGATCACCGCCGAGCCAGTTGGTCCAGCCGAGCGTGGAGTAAGCGGGCACGCCGTACACGTCGACCTCCAGGCCCTGTGCGCGCAACTCGGCGGCCAGCGCGTCGGCGCCGGCCTTGTCGAAGTAGCCGCGATAGCCGACACAACCCATCACCGGGAAGCACCAGGTCTGCAACGTCAATGACAGCTCCGGCGTGGCCACCACGTTCCACACCACCGCGGGGCGGCCGATGTCGGCATACCGCGTGTAGCTCGCGTTGTCGGGCAGATGCAGCTCGCGCACCGCGAACACGCGCATGCGCTGCGACAGCTCGAGCTTGCGTTTCAACGGCAAGGGGGTGGCGCTGTCGGCGAGCCACTGGTCGACCGGCCGCGCGCGTTGCATCAGATCGAGGTGCCCGCCCACCGACTGGCCGATGTAGCCGAGCGAAGAGCAGCCGCTGGTGCCGCACACCAGCGCCGCCGCTGCGATCACCACGGCCGCGATGCCACCCAGCCCGGCCATCAGCAGCGTCGCGCGTCGCACCGCATCAGTCGGGTGTGCGGCGGTCGGCAAGGCTCATGCCGGCCGCACCTCGACGCGGCAGTCGTAGAAGGTGGGCGCGCGGCCGATGTCGGTGAGCCGCTGGCTGGTCAACTCGTTGACGTTGGTGCCGCGCACGCCGAATTTGCGCCACCACACGCCCAGGCCGTTGACCACGCCGGGTCGCGCCCGCTCGCCCACGCGCGCCCTGGGCGGCGCGTTCCCCGCGGGCGATGCCCGCCCCGCCGGCGCCCAACATCCACAATCCCCCCTTCGTCCCGGTGGCGGCGCGGCGCGCGGCCCCCCCCGAGCCGCTGCTCGAGATGCACCCCGACGACGCCGCCGCGCGCAGCGACGCCACGTTGACGAAGCTCGAATTGAGAAAGTTGCGCGCCGGCGGCGAGATCATCGCCAGCGGGTAACGCGCCGCCAATGGCGAGCGTGCGCCCTCGTACGGCGGCACGTAGTCGGGCACGCCGACGCCGGGGGCGTCGACCAGCACCTTGCCGCTGGGCGTCTGGAAGCGGCCTTCGGCGAATGGCGCCTCGGGCAGCGGCAGCTTGACCCAGCCGTCGCGACGCAGCGTGTCGAAGTCCACCCCGGGCAGCGCGGTGCGCGCCAGCGTCACATCGTCATCGGCGAAACACGGCTCGGAAAATCCCATGCGCTGCGCCAGTTCGCGAAAGATCTGCGAGTTGGGCTTGGCCTCGCCCAGCGGCGCGATCGCGGGCTCGTTGAACATCGCGTAGGTGTGGCCGTACGAGATGTGCACGTCCAGGTGCTCGAGTTGCGTGGTGGCCGGCAACACGATGTCGGCATGGTCTGCGGTGTCGGTCATGAAATGCTCGAGCACCACGGTGAACAGATCTTCGCGCGCAAAGCCTTGCACCACGCGCGATGAATGCGGCGCCACCGCCACCGGGTTGCTGTTGTAGACGACCAGCGCCTCGATCCTCGGGCCGAAGGCCGGCGACGCCTCGCGCAGCAAGTCATCGCCGATGGTGGTCATGTTGATCGTGCGCGGCTTGCGCCCGGCCAGCAGCTCGGGCTTTTGCAGCGCCGCGTCGCCGCGCACCGACTTGAACCAGCCCGATGCCGACAACAGCAGGCCGCCGGCCCGGTGGCGCCAGGCGCCGGTGAGGCACGGCAGCAGCGCGATCAGGCGCACCGCGTTGCCGCCACCGGCTGCACGCTGCATGCCGTAGTTCAAGCGGATCGCCGCCGGCCGGGTGGTGCCGTACTCGCGCGCCAGTTCGCGGATGTCATCGGCTTGCAAGCCGCACTCGCCAGCCGCGCGCTCGGGCGGCCAGGCCAGCGCCCGCTCGCGCAGCGTGTCGAAGCCTTCGACGTGGCGCGCGATGTAGTCCTCATCGAGCCAGCGCTGCGTGATCAGCTCGTGCATCAGCGCCAGCGCCAGCGCGCCGTCGGTGCCCGGCAATAGCGCCAGGTGGCGGTGGCACTTCTCGGCCGTTTCGCTGCGCCGCGGGTCGATGCACCAGAGCCTGGCGCCATTGCGCTTGGCCTGCTGCGCAAAGGTCCAGAAGTGCAGGTTCGAGGTGATCGAGTTGCTGCCCCAGATGACAATGAGCTTGCTCTCGGCGTAGTGCTCCAGGTGCATGCCGATCTTGCCGCCGTAGGCGGCGGCCAGCGCCTCGCCGCCCGCGCTCGAGCAGATGGTGCGATCGAGCAACGAGGCGCCGAGCTTGTTGAACACGCGCGCCGCCATGCTCTCGCCCTGCACCAGGCCCATCGTGCCGGCGTAGCTGTAGGGCACGATGGCTTGCGGGTCGCGCTCAGCGATGGCGTGCAGCCGCGAGGCGATGGTGTCGAGCGCCTCATCCCAGCCGATGCGCTGGAAGCGCCCGCTGCCCTTCGCGCCCACACGTTTCAGCGGGTGCAGCACGCGATCGGGGCTGTGCGTGCGTTCGGCGTAGCGCGAGACCTTGTTGCACAGCGCGCCATGCGTTGGCGGATGGTCGGGGTCACCTTGCACACGCACCACGCGGCCGCCTTCGACGGTCACCCGCAAGGCACAGGTGTCCGGGCAGTCGTGCGGGCAGGCGCCGCGCACCGTCCGCTGGGTCGGGCTTTGCATGGCGAGGACTATCTCACAACGGTTTTGTCGGCCTGCGGCGCGCGGGTGTTGCGGCTTACGCCATCACTGTCGTTTCGTTCCCCGCGTTCGGGGTGTTGCGCAAGAACTTTGTCACGAGCCCACCGACCACTTACGATGGCGCCGAGGTGACAAGAGGTTTCTGGGTCTACGCTTGCGCACCGAGCTCGTAAGCCCACGGCCGGAGGGGAAACCATGAAGTTGATCAATCGACGCCACGCCATCGGCGGCCTTGCGGCCGCTGCCTCCTCGCTCGCGCTGCCAGCGCTCGCGCAGGTCGACCGCCGCATCGTGCTCGGCCAGTCGGCCGCTTTCAGCGGCGCGGCCGCGCAGCTGGGCATCCAGATGAACCGCGGTGCGCGCCTGTATTTCGACGCCATCAATGCTGGGGGCGGCATCAACGGCGCCCAGATCGAGTTGCGCACGCTGGACGACCAGTACGAGCCCGACAAGTGCAAAGCCAACACCGAAGCGCTGATCAAGGACGACGTGTTCGCACTGTTCGGCTACGTCGGCACGCCGACGTCAATGGCTGCACTACCCTTGATCAAAGAGAGCAAGATCCCGTTCTTCGGACCGTTCACCGGCGCCGAGGCGCTGCGCGACCCGCTGAGCCGCAACATCTTTCATGTGCGCGCCAGCTACTACGACGAGACCGCACTGATCGTCAAGCAATTGACCTCGCTCGGGCTGAAGAAGATCGCCGTTTTTCGCCAGAACGACAGCTACGGCCAGGCCGGTCTCGACGGCGTGGTACGTGCGCTGAAAGTGCAGAACCTCGCGCCGGTGGCTGTCGGCCTGGTCGAGCGCAACACAGTGGACGTGGCCGCGGCAGTCAATGCAATCGTTCCGACTCAACCCGACGCGGTGGTGCAGATCAGCGCCTACAAGAGCTGCGCCGCCTTCATCCGCGAGGCGCGCAAGGCCAGCTACGGCGGCACGTTCTACAACGTATCGTTCGTGGGCACGCAGGCGCTGGCCGATGAACTGGGTAAGCAGGCCCTGGGCATCGTGGTCAGCCAAGTGATGCCGTTCCCGTTCAGCCTGACCACGCCGTTGTCGCGCGAGTACCTGGCGGCCGTGCAGCGCGCGGGCGGTGACAACAAGCCCAACTACTCGAGCATGGAAGGCTACGTGGCGGCCAAGTTGTTCGTCGAAGGTCTGCGCCGCGCCGGGCGTGCGCCCAACCGCGAGAGCCTGATCGGCGGCCTGGAGCAGGTGCAGAACCTCGACCTCGGCGGCTTCCTCGTCAACTACAGCGCCCACAGCCATGTGGCGTCGCGCTTCGTCGACTTGTCGATGCTCACGGACGACGGCCGCGTGCGCGTGTGAGGCGATTGGCTGCGGCCGAGTGCGCCGCGGCCTTTCACGGCGCGTGCGAAGCGACCGCATCGGCCAGGCCCTTGTCATTGACCGCGGGCAAGCTTCCCGGAAGAAAGAACGCCAACCCGCGAAAAAGTGCGCACGCCAGCGCACTGCGTCGCGCGCATGCGCACGAGCGCGGCTGTTACGAAGGCCCCAGCCGGTCTACCCTGCGCGCACAGGGGATATGAATCCGCATACATAGAGACCTTTCATGAAACGCCGTACCGCCCTCACCCATTTGGCCGCTGCTGGTGCCGTTGCCGCGCTGCCGGCATTCGCGCAGACCGAGCGTCGCATCGTGCTTGGCCAATCTGCAGCCTTCAGCGGCCCGGCCGCGCAACTCGGCATCCAGATGAACCGCGGCGCCAAGCTGTGCTTCGATGCCATCAACGCGAGTGGCGGCATCCACGGCGCAACCATCGAGCTGCGCACACTCGACGATCAGTACGAGCCCGACAAGTGCCGCGCCAACACCGAAACCTTCATCAAGGATGACGTGTTCGCGCTGTTCGGCTACGTTGGCACACCGACGTCGCTGGCGGCGCTGCCGCTGGTCAACCAGAGCAAGATCCCGTTCTTCGGGCCGTTCACCGGCGCCGAGGCGCTGCGCGATCCGTTCAGCCGCTACGTGTTCCATGTGCGCGCCAGCTACTTCGACGAAACCGCTGCCATCATCAAGCAGCTGACCACGCTGGGCCTGAAGAAGGTGGCCGTGTTCCGGCAGAACGACAGCTACGGTCAGGCCGGGCTCGACGGCGTGGTGCGCGCGCTGAAAGCGTTCCAGCTCGAACCAGTGGCCGTGGGCCTGGTCGAACGCAACACCGTGGCGGTGTCAGCGGCGGTGCAGGCCATCGTGGCGCAAAAGCCCGACGCCATCGTGCAGATCAGCGCATACAAGAGCTGTGCCGCGTTCGTGCGCGAAGCCCGCAAGGCCGGCTTCGGTGGCACGTTCTAC
>JBIODO010000281.1:0-5620 GCA_044445225.1 Burkholderiales bacterium | reverse complement strand
CATCTGCAGCACGGCCTCATCGGCCTGCGAAGGATCGTCACCGTGCAGCGCCCGGTCGCGCACCCGTTGCCGCAGCACCTCGATCGCTGCGGCGCAATGCAGCAGCAGGTACGGCACGCGCAGCCGCGCCGCCAGCGCTGGCCACGGGTCGCGCTGCGCGCGTTGCAGGCACGCCGCGTCGACGATCGTCGGGTAGCCCGCGGCCAGCGACAACGTGGCCAGCGCCTGCAGCCGCTCGTAGACGGCGGCGCTGTCGCCGGCCTGGTAGTGGCCGCCGACGAGCAGGCGCGCGCGCTCGACGTCGGAACGCAGGCGGATCGCGCCGGTGGCTTGCACCAGCGCGTGCGTGACCCAGCTCTTGCCCGAACCGGGCAGACCGTGCGTCACCAGCAGGCGCGGGTCCCACTGCCGCGACAGGCGCTGCGCGAGTGCGAGGTAGCCGCCGGCGATCGACGCCCGCGCGGGTGAGTCACTGCCGGCCTCGCGCAGGCGGGCCACGCGCGCGCGCACCAGCGCGCGATACACCTGGTAGCGGCGCAGCAGCGCCAGCGCGGCGTGGTCGCCGCTGGCGTCGAGGTACGCGTTGACGAAGACGTGCGCCAGGTCGTGGCGCGCTCGCGCCTGCAGGTCCATCGCCAGAAACGCCACCTCGCTCGCGGTGTCGATCCAGCGCAGGTTGGCATCGAACTCCAGGCAGTCGAACGCGGTCAGCTCGCCGCCAACCGTCGCCAGATTGTCGACGTGCAGGTCGCCGTGGCACTCGCGCACGCACCCTTGCGCCAGGCGATCGGCCACCTGCTGCGCGGTGTCGCGCGATTGCGCGGCGAACCACTGCTGCAGGTCGTTGATCGCTTCAGCGTCGCGCACGTCGGGCCAGCTGGCGAGCACGCCGTCGAAGTCGCCGGCCACGCGTTGCGGGGTGCCGAAGTCGCCGCCGGCGTCGGCCACCGGGGCGTCGCGGTGCCAGCGCGCCAGCGTGGCGGCAAAGTGTTCGAGTTCGGCAGCGCCCAACGTGCCGACCGACAGCCGCGCGCCCGCCAGGTCTTCGTCGCGCATGCGGTGCATCTTCAACGCGAACTCCACCGCGTCGCCGGCGCCGCCCAGACGCGGCGCCGTGGCATCGCCCGTGATCGCCACCACACCGATGTACACCTGCGGCGCGAAGCGGCGATTCAGGCGCAGTTCCTCGTCGCAGAAGTGGTGCCGCAGCGCAAGCGTGCTGAAGTCGACGAAGCTCAGGCGCACCGGCTTCTTGATCTTGTAGGCATAGGCACCGGCCAGCAGCACCCACGAGATGTGGGTTTCGATCAGCTCGACGCGCGAGCCGATCTCCTGCGCCAGCGACTCGCGCAATGCGTTGACCAGCCCGCGCGAGCAAGACAAGGCGTCAGCGCTCGGCGTCATCGCGTTCAGCACTGAGTCAACGTGGATGGCAGGCCGCGCAGCGGGCTGCGCGTGCCGTTCGCGCCGGTGCTTCAGGCTTCGTGAACATAGCGGCCAGGCGCCGGCCCCAGGGGTCGCAATCGCTTGGGTCCGCGCCCGCCGATGGGCGGTGCAGCGACGCGCGCCGATGAATGCGCCTGCAGCCACTGCGCCCAGTCGGCCCACCACGAGCCCGTGTGCGGTGTCGCCTCTTCCAACCAGGCCTGCGGTTCGACGTAAGGCGCATGGGCAGCGCGCACGTGCGCGCGGAAGGTCGCACCCCGGTGGACGGCAGGGCCCGTGGCCGGGTTGACCACGCCCACGTTGTGGCCACCGCTGGTGAGCACGAAGCGCAGTTCGGTGTCGGTCAACAGATGGATCTTGTAGACCGACTGCCACGGCGACACGTGGTCGCGCTCGGTGGCCACCACGTACATCGGCCAATGGATGTCGGTCAGCACCGCCGGGCGGCCGCGCACGTGGTAGCGGCCCTCGGCGAGGTCGTTGTTCAGGTACAGCTTGCGCAGGTATTCACCGTGCATGCGCGCCGGCATGCGCGTGGCGTCGGCGTTCCATGCGCGCAGATCGGTCAATGGGGTTTGCGCCCCCATCAGATACTCGTGCTGGAGCTTGGACCACACCAGGTCCTTGGAATTGATCAGCGAAAAGGCGCCGGCCATCTGCCGGCCGTCGAGGTAGCCGCGCTCGCTCATCAGGTCTTCGAGGAACGCGATCTGGCTCTCGTCGATGAACAGGCCCAGTTCGCCCGGCTCCTTGAAGTCGGTCTGCGCGGCCAGCAGGCTGACGGTGAGGATCGGCGCGTGGTCGTCGCGCGCCATCGCCGCTGCGGCGATCGCCAGCAGCGTACCGCCCAGGCAGTAGCCCATCGCGTGCACACCGGCGCGCGGCAGCGCGCGGTGCACAGCGGCCAGCGACTCGAACACGCCGAGCTCGACGTAGTCCTCCATCGTCAGGTCGCGGTCTTCGGCGCCCGGGTTGCGCCACGACACCATGAACACCGTGTGGCCGCGATCGACCAGGTACTTGACCAGCGAGTTGTGCGGCGACAGGTCGAGGATGTAGTACTTCATGATCCACGACGGCACGATCAGCACCGGCTCGGGGTGCACGGTCGGAGTCGTCGGCGTGTACTGGATCAGCTCGGCCAGGCGGTTGCGCGACACCACCTGCCCCGGCGTCACGGCCACCGTCTCGCCGGGTTTGAAGTGCTCGGCGCCGGCCGGCGGGCCGTTGGTGGCCACCGCCACCGCATCGCGCCACCAGTTGGCCGCGCCTTGCACCAGGTTCTGCCCGCCGCTGCGCAGCGTCTCCTCCAGCACCTCGGGGTTGCCGAGCAGGTGGTTCGACGGCGACACCGTGTCGAGCGCCTGGCGCGCGACGAACGAGGTCACGGCCTCGTCGTGCTTGGCCACGCCGCGCACGCCGGTGGTCGCCTCGCGCCACCACTGCTCCCACAACAGAAACCCCTGCGACAACGCCGGATAGGGCGCGTGCTGCCATTGCTCGCGCACGAAGCGTTTGTCATGCGGCGCCGGCTCGATGCACGGCGAGCACTGGCCGGCGGCCGACTGCTGCAGGAACAGCCACCAGCGCAGCGACTTCTGCCAAGCGCTCTCGGCCAACTCGAGCCGCTTGGCTGGCGACGCGGCCAGGTGCGTGTACCAGTCGAACAAGGCAGCCGACACTGCAGCCGGCGAGATGCCGTGCGTGATGCGGCCGATCCACGACTTCAACGGCAAATCAAGCGCCAGCGGGCCGTCGGCGGGTGGCATCGATGGGGTGTCGGTGTCGGGCATGCGGATGTCTCTGAAGGGCTGGCCCCAATGCTCGCCCGAACGCCGCCTTCGCGCGTTGAGAAGGGTCAAGCGCGGGCCTTCCCTGCATGCGCAGGCCGATCAAGGCGTCGACAATCGGACACGCGGGCCGCTGAAGGCCGGGCCGCGCATCTGCCGGAGACCGCTTTGCTCGCGATGACCCTGCATGCCCCCCGCACGCCGCTGGCGATGGTGTCGCGCGACACACCGGCGCCCGGCGCGGGCCAGGTGCTGCTGCGCGTGCGCGCCTGCGCGGTGTGCCGCACCGACCTGCACATCGTCGACGGCGAATTGCCGCTGCCCCGGTTGCCGCTGGTGCCAGGGCACGAGATCGTGGCCACTGTCGAGGCGCTGGGTGCGGGCGTCACCGCGCCGCACGTGGGCGAGCGCGTGGGCGTGCCGTGGCTCGGCGGCAGCTGCGGCCATTGCGCCTACTGCGGCTCGCAGGCGGAGAACCTGTGCGACGACCCGGTGTTCACCGGCTACACGTGCGACGGCGGCTTCGCCACCCACGTGCTGGCCGATGCGCGCTATTGCTACTCGCTGGCTGGCCTGGCGATGGACGATGCCTCGGCCGCGCCGCTGATGTGCGCGGGCCTGATCGGCTGGCGCGCGCTGAAGGCCGCGGGCGATGCGCCGGTGCTCGGGCTGTACGGCTTCGGCGCCGCGGCGCACCTGATCGCGCAGGTGGCCATCGGGCAGGGACGCACCGTGTTCGCGTTCACGCGTCCCGACGACGATGCCGCGCAGGCGCACGCGCGCGCGCTCGGCTGCGACTGGGCCGGTGGCTCCGACGAGCCGCCGCCGTGGCCGCTGGACGCGGCGATCCTGTTCGCGCCGGTGGGCTCGCTGGTGCCGCGGGCGCTGTCGCGCGTGCGCAAGGGCGGCCGCGTGGTGTGCGCGGGCATCCACATGAGCGACATCCCGTCGTTCCCGTATTCGCTGCTGTGGCACGAGCGGCAGGTGCTGTCGGTGGCCAACTTGACGCGGCGCGACGGCCATGAGTTCTTGTCGCTGGCGCGCCAGCGGCCGCTGCAGGTGGCGCGCACCGCGTTCGCGCTGACGCAGGCCAACGAAGCGCTCTCGCGCTTGCGCGACGGCCACCTGGTGGGTGCTGCGGTGCTGGTGCCGTGAGCCCCCGCACGGCCGCTCCGAAGGGGCTCGCACCGCAGTGCGAAGCACGGAGGTTACCCAATGAGCACGCGACGGCCGTGACGCCTGACGCCGCCTTTGCTTTGTAAAGCCGGCGCGCCTGTCATCCCCGGCACGGGTTGAATGGTTAAGCTGGCATTCACGTTGCATCGTCGAGGCCTCACCATGACCGCGCATCGTTGGAGCTGGCGCGTCGCGCTGGCAACCTTGTGCCTGAGCGCGCTGCCGGGGTGCGTGGTCGCGCCGCTGGGCTACTACAACGGCTACTACTACAACGGCTCCTACTACAACGGCTACTACGGCTACGGCTACCCCGCCGGTGAGGCGCTTGCGGTGTCCGACGTGGCGCCGCCGGCGCCGTACTACGAGGTACAGCCCGCGATACCGTACGTCGGCGCGGTGTGGTTCAGCGGCTACTGGAACTGGTACGGCGGCCGCTACGTGTGTGGGCGCCGGGCTACTGGGGTGCCGGGCGCCCCGGCTACGTGTGGTACCCGTATCGCTGGGCGCCCTACGGAGGCCACTACCACCTCTACGCCGGCGGCTGGGCGCGCCATCGCTGACGATCAGCTCGTCCGGGTCAGGCCAGCGCCCGGCGAGCACGGTGCATCCGCGGCGACGTGGCGCGCGTAGCGGTGGACATGCCCGCCAACCGCTTTCGCCTCATGGCCCTTGCCGGCGCCCTCGCGGCCGCTGGCACCGGCGCGTATGCCCACGACACCTGGTTCGCGCCGCGCGCATCGAGCAACCCGGCGGAGGTGGCGCTGATGCTGGGCACCGGCAACCACTTCCCGGTGCACGAGAGCGGGGTCGGCTTCGAATACCTGGTGCGCAGCGGTTGCCGCAGCAGCGATGCGCAGGGCAGCAAGCCGATCGCGCTGCAGCGTGTCGACGACGCGCCCACCGCGCTGTGGCTGCGCGTGCCGGCGCGCAATGATCAAGCGCTGACCTGCTGGGCGCAACTGCAGCCGTTCGAGGTGCAGCTGGCGCCCGACAGGATTGCGATCTATTTGAAGGACATCCAGGCCTCGCCGCAAGTGCGCCAACAATGGGCTCAGATGAGGGCGCGTGGCGTGCCGTGGAAAGAGCGCTACACGAAACACGCGCGCATCGAACTGCATCCCGATGCCCGTGCGGCGTTGCCGGTGGACATGGCGATGGACGTGCTGCTGGAGTCGCCGCAACGGCCGCTGCAACAGGGCCAGGCGCTG
>JBIODO010000280.1:0-5627 GCA_044445225.1 Burkholderiales bacterium | reverse complement strand
ATTCCCAGGAATGCAAAAGGTCGCACAATGCCTTGGACAGGCAAAGGGCCGCACTGTGTGCGACCTTCTTGGCTAGCCTGGCACGATGGCGCCAGGGTCGAAGACTAGGTGGTGGCCTGGGGCGGAATCGAACCACCGACACGCGGATTTTCAGTCCGCTGCTCTACCAACTGAGCTACCAGGCCAGGTTTTGAGCTGCGACGCGACGACCGCGCTACTGCGCTGCGCGAGGAGCGCGATTATAACGGCGAGGTTTCGCTACACCGGTGAGCCGCGCTTGTTGCGCGACAGGTCGACACCGAGCTGCTTGAGTTTGCGATACAGGTGCGTGCGCTCCAGGCCGGTCTTCTCGGCCACGCGGGTCATCGAACCGTTCTCTTTGGCGAGGTGGAACTCGAAGTAGCTCTTCTCGAACGAGTCGCGCGCCTCGCGCAGCGGCCGATCGAGATCGAACGATTGTTCGGCCTGCGGGCCCACCGGCAACGGTGCCAGCATCGGTGCCACGCCGGCGCCAGGCATCGGGGCCTCGTGCAGCAGCGCCGCATCCATGCGATAGACGGTGGATCCGTTGCTGGCCGGTGCCGCGGCACGCGGCGCGGGCTTGGTCAGCGACTGTTCGACGGCACGCAAGAGTTTTTGCAGCGTGACCGGCTTTTCGAGAAACGCCGAGGCGCCGAACTTGGTGGCCTCCACCGCGGTGTCGATCGTGCCGTGGCCGCTCATCATGATGACGGGCATCGTCAGCAGGCCCGATGCTCCCCACTCTTTGAGCAGCGTGATGCCGTCGACATCGGGCATCCAGATGTCGAGCAACACGAGGTCGGGTCGCATGCGCTCGCGCACGGCGCGCGCCTCGGCGGCGTTTTCGGCGAGCTCGACCGAGTGGCCTTCGTCGGACAGGATGTCGGACAACAAGCCGCGTATGCCCAGCTCGTCGTCGACCACCAGAATCGTTGCCATCGATGCTTTCAGTGCACCCGGGTTGCCGCTCCGCCTGCGTCTTGGGGCGCCTGTGCTCCCGTGGCGGTCAGCGAGATGGGGCTCAGGCGTGAAAATGATAGCGAAACTTGAGCCCCTGCGACGCTTCCTTCGACTTCATTGCCTTGTCGCAGGTTGCCCAGGCGCACCCGCGCTCCGTGTTCGTCGGCGATCTTGCGCACCACCGCCAGCCCCAGGCCTGTGCCTTTGGCCTTGGTGGTCACGTACGGCTCGAACGCGCGGCGCAGCACTTTGTCGGCGAATCCCGGCCCATTGTCGCTGACCACCAGGCGCACGGCGCGCGCGTCGTCGCCCTGGCCATGAGCGAACTCGGTGCGCAGCCACACGCAGCCATCGGGCCGCTCGGCCACGGCGTCGAGACCGTTTTGCAGCAGGTTGTGGATCACCTGGCGCAGCTGCGTGGCGTCCCCCATGATCGCGGGCAGGCCGCTGGCCAGTTGCGCCACCACACGTCCATGCTCCTGCGCCTGGCCGTACAGCGCCAGCACTTCCTGCACCACGACGTTGAGGTCCAGCGGCGCCAGGCGCGCGGCCGGCAATCGCGCGTAGTCGCGAAACTCGTCGACCAACTGCTTCATTGCCTGCACCTGGGTCACGATGGTGGCCACCGAACGTTCCAGCAGCGCGCGGTCGGCGCCACCGAGTTGCGCCTCTAGCTTGTGCCGGATGCGCTCGGCCGACAGCTGGATCGGCATCAGCGGGTTCTTGATTTCGTGCGCCAGGCGGCGCGCCACCTCGGCCCAGGCGATCGAGCGCTGTGCCGACACCACCTCGGTGATGTCGTCGAACACCATCAATCGCGCCTCGTTGGGCAGTACCGCGCCGCGCACCAGCAGGTTCAGTGCGGTCTGCTCGTTCACCCGCAGGTCGAAAGCGTCCTGCCAGTGGTCGCGCTCGCCCGCCTCGGGGCTGGCGCTGTGCAGCTCGAAGCGCTGCCAGACCTGGTGCGCGAACTCCGCCAGGCCGGGCACCTCGTCCAGCGGCCGGCCCAGATACACCGACAGCGGCTGGCGCAGGATGCGCGTGGCGCCCGGGTTCACGGTGTCGATGCCGCGCCGGCGATCGAACACGATGACGCCGGCGCTCAACGAATCGAGAATCGTCTGCAGCCGCGTGCGCGCGCCCTCGAGCTGAGACACGCCACGGCCCACCTGCTCGCGCGCCTCGGCGAGCTGCTCGGTCATGCGCGCGAAGGCGCGGGTCAGGCCGCCGAGCTCGTCGCGCGACGCGAACACCGGCTTGGCGGTGAGGTCGCCCTCGGCGACCTCGCGCACGCCATCGGCCAGCACCACCAGCGGCCGCGCGATCTGGTTGCCGAGGATCGCCGCCACCAGCACGGCGCCAAACACCGCCAACACGAGCGCCAGCGTGAGCGTGCCGATGTACATGCGGCGCAGGCCGTCTTGCGCGATCGCACGGCGCTGGTACTCGCGATAGGCCGACTGCACGGCCAGTGCGTTGTCCACCAGCTGCGGTGCCACCGTCTGCGTCACGTAGAGAAAACGTTCCTCGGGCGCCGCCAGCGTGATCTCGTTGCTCGGGATCAGCGCCAGTGCGCGCACGCGCGCCACCGGGCGCGCGCTGCCCGCCGGCAGCTCGTCATCGAGCCCTTCGAGCTGGCTGGCCGCGCCGGCGACGCGCGCCTGGCGCAGCAACGCCGGCGCCGGCCGCTGCGGCGCGATCGTGTCGGCCCGCGAGCTGGCGCTGGCCACCACCTGGCCGCCGGGGCCGAGCAGCATGACCTCGCGGGCATCGATCTGTTCGCGCACGCGCTCCAGCGTCAGCGGCCCGATGACCTGTCGGTTGTCGGCCAGCCGTTCGGCCGCCAGCCTCGTCTTGGCGACCAGGTCGGCACTCAACGCATCGAGCGTGCCACGACCCAATGCCAGGCCCGCGTCGAGCGCGCCGGCCACCTGGGCGTCGAACCAGGTCTCGATGCTGCGCGACACGAACTGCACCGACACCGTGTAGATCAACACGCCGGGCACCACGCCCACGAACGCGAAGATGCCGGCCAGCTTGATCAGCAGGCGGCTGCCGAATTTGCCGCTGCGCAATCGAACCGCCAGCCGCATGGCGGCGATCGCAATCACCAGCAGCAGCGCTGCGGCGACCGCCACATTGACCCAGAACAGCCAGACGAAGTTGCGCTCGAACAGATCGCGCTCGCTGGTCAGCGACAGCATGAAGGCGATCACCAGCGCGGCGCCGACGACCGCGATCGCCGAGATCAGCAAGGCCCAGCGCAGCGCCTTGCTCACGAGGTTCCCCCGGCCTGCAGCGATGGCCTGGTGCTCATCGAGCCACCGCCTCGATCAAACGCTGGTCGACCTTCAGCACGCGCGAAATGCCCAGCGACCATTCGTTGCCCAGGCCGATCTGCAGCGGCTGCGGCAGTTGCGAGGCATCGAGCCGGTAGCTGAACTCGACGTAGTAACGCAAGTCGCTGTCCAGTTGCTCGGCCTCGGCAAGGTGCCAGCCGCTGACCCGCGACATCACCGCCATCGCCTCGGACAAGTTCGGGTAAGCCTGCCCCAGCGCGCCCAGGCCGACACGCCAGTTGCCCGTGAGCGGCTGGAACGACAGCCGGTAGCTGCGCGAGATGCGCGAGACGCGCTCGTCACGCCAGTACCAGCGCGAGCGGTAGAGGGTGGCATCGACTTCGAAGTACATCGGCACGCCGCGCCGCAAGGCGTCCTCGATCGCTCGCGACAGTGTCAGGCGCGCGCTGAACTCCAAAGTCAACGCGCCCTCGGCAGGCCGCAACTCCAGCATGGCCAACTCAACGCCCTGAGCCCTCGCATTGTGCGCAACGCCCAACGCCCACGTCAGGCACATCGCCACCGCAGTTTGCCAAGTCCAGCGCCCGATGCCTCGGCCCACGGGCGCCAGCGCGCCGAGCCAGGCCGCGCGCAGTGTGTGACTTGTGGTCGTCGCGCGGCGCATCGTTGCTGTGCGGGTCTTAGTCCGAGGGCTTGCGAATCAAGGCGAAGAAGAACCCATCGCCCACGACGGGCGCCGGGATGAATCGATCCGGACCATTGTCCGGCAGCGGCAGCACGTGGCCTGGAGCGGCGGCGTCCTGCCACGCGCCCTGCGTACCGTGACGTTGCAAAAAAGCGTCGATCTGCTGTTGACCTTCGACACGAAAGATCGAGCAGGTCACGTACAGCAACACACCGCCCGGTGCAAGGGTCGGCCACAACGCATCGAGCAGTTCCGCTTGCGTGCGAGCGAGCGTGGCCACGTCCTGCGCGCGACGCAGCCAGCGCACGTCGGGATGGCGCCGCACGACGCCCGACGCGCTGCACGGCGCGTCGAGCAGCACGGCGTGAAACGGCGTGCCGTCCCACCAGCGGTCGGGCGCACGCGCGTCGGCGCACCGCAGCGTGGCCTGCAATTGCAGGCGTTGCAGGTTCTGCTGCGCGCGCTGCAGGCGCGCGCCGTCGACGTCGAGCGCGGTGACATCGAGATCGGCCAACTCCAGCAGGTGCGCCGTCTTGCCGCCTGGTGCCGCGCAGGCATCGAGCACGCGCGCACCACGCGGCAGCGCCGGATTCAACAGCAACGGCGCCGCGCGCTGCGCCGACAGGTCCTGCACCGACACGTCGCCCTCGGCAAAGCCGGGCAGCTGCGCCACCGGGCACGGCGCAGTCAGCCACACCGCGTGCGACCCCACCACCTGCGCCTGGCGCCCGTTGGCGGCCAGGCGCTGCACGTACTCGGGCGCGGTGCCTCGGCGCGCGTTGACGCGCAGCACCATCGGCGGGGGCTGGTCATTGGCCTCCAGCAATTCGCGCCATTGGGCGGGCCAGTCCTGCCGCACGCGCTCGATCCACCACAGCGGATGGTTGAACGCGGCCACGCCGTCGTGCATCACCGCGCCGACCAGCGCGTCGCGCTCGCGCACGAAGCGGCGCAGCACGGCATTGATGAAGCCGGCTGCGGCCGGCGTGCGTTGCCGTGCCGCCGTGACGGCCTGATCGACCAGCGTGTAATCCGTATAAGGTGCGGCACCGTGGCGCGGCAGCAGCAACGCCAACGCGCTCAACAGCAGCGCGTCCACCGGCGCCGGTGGCTCGCGCGGCGCCAGCCGCTCGCGCACGGCGAGCGCGGTGCCGAGGCGTCGCATGACGTCGCTGGCCAACGCCAGCACGCCGGGGCGCAGTTCGCCATCGAGCCCGGCGAGCGCCTCGGTCAACGAACGGCCCGCGCGCACCGCGGCCACCGCGTCGGCAGTGCTGCCGAGCAGGCGCGCGAGCGGTGGCGAAGTGGTCACAAACCCAGTCTAGCTGCCAGGGTGACGATGCAGCGCCCACACAGGGCTGAGACAATGGCGGCTCGAGTGCCGTTGGCACGCTCAAAGTCCTGCCATGCCCGACCCGCACAGCACCGTCACGCGCATTCTCCCGAGCGACGCTGATCTGGCCCAGCTTCCGGCGTCGCAGCGCATCCGCTACCGGCTGGTCGGCGCCGACCGCCGCTACCACGCCAACGACAACATCTCGGCGTTCGTGCGGCCCGGCGAGCTCGACGAGCTCAAGGCCGAGGTGCAGGCCAAGATGCACGAGGTGCTGCAGGCGCTGGTGATCGACACCGACAGCGACCACAACACGCAGGGCACCGCT
>JBIODO010000279.1:0-5628 GCA_044445225.1 Burkholderiales bacterium | reverse complement strand
GCCTCGCGAGCCGGCGTGCCGGTGAAGCTGGGCGACGTCGCCACCGTGCAGCTTGGCCCGGAGATGCGCCGTGGCATTGCCGAGCTCGACGGCGAAGGCGAGGTGGCCGGCGGCGTGGTGATCCTGCGCTCGGGCAAGAACGCGCAGGCCACCATCGCAGCGGTCAAGATCAAACTCGCCGAACTGAAGAAGAGCCTGCCGCCGGGCGTGGAGATCGTCACCACCTACGACCGCAGCGCGCTGATCGAGCGCGCCGTGGAGAACCTGTCGCACAAGCTGATCGAGGAGTTCGTCGTGGTGGCGGCCGTGTGCCTGCTGTTCTTGTGGCATCTGCGTTCGGCGCTGGTGGCGATCATCTCGCTGCCGCTGGGCGTGCTGGCGGCGTTTCTGGTGATGAACCACCAGGGCATCAACGCCAACATCATGTCGCTGGGCGGCATCGCGATCGCCATCGGCGCGATGGTCGACGCCGCGGTGGTGATGATCGAGAACGCGCACAAGAAACTCGAAGGCTGGCAACACGCCAACCCAGGACGCGAGCTCGAGGGCGAGCAACGCTGGACATTGATCACGCAGGCCGCCGAGGAGGTGGGGCCGGCGCTGTTCTTCTCGCTGCTGATCATCACGCTGTCGTTCATCCCGGTGTTCACGCTGCAGGCGCAGGAGGGACGCCTGTTCGGGCCGCTGGCCTACACCAAGACCTACGCGATGGCGGCCGCCGCCGGCTTGTCGGTGACGCTGATCCCGGTGCTCATGGGCTACTGGATCCGCGGCCGCATTCCCGACGAGCGCAAGAACCCGCTGACGCGTGGCCTCATCGCCGTGTATCGGCCGGCGCTCGACGCGGTGCTCGCGGCACCGAAGACCACGCTCGTGATCGCCGTGCTCGCGCTGGCCACCACCGCCTGGCCGTTGCTGCGCCTGGGTGGCGAGTTCCTGCCGCCGCTGGACGAGGGCGATCTGCTGTACATGCCGTCGGCGCTGCCGGGGCTTTCGGCACAGAAGGCGAGCGAATTGCTGCAGATCACCAATCGCATGATCAAGACGGTGCCCGAGGTGGCGCGCGTGTTCGGCAAGGCGGGCCGCGCCGAGACCGCCACCGACCCGGCGCCGATGGAAATGTTCGAGACCACCATCCAGTTGAAGCCGCGCGACCAATGGCGGCCCGGCATGACGCCGGAGAAACTCGTTGAAGCCCTCGACCACGCCGTCAAGGTGCCGGGGCTCGCCAACCTGTGGGTACCGCCGATCCGCAACCGCATCGACATGCTGGCCACTGGCATCAAGAGCCCGATCGGCGTCAAGGTCAGCGGCTCGGACTTGAGCTCGATCGATCGCGTGGCGGTGCAGATCGAACAGATCGCCAAAGGTGTGCCCGGCGTCTCGTCGGCGCTGGCCGAGCGGTTGACCGGCGGGCGCTATGTCGACGTGCAGATCGACCGCGTGGCGGCCGCGCGCTACGGCCTCAACGTGGCCGACGTGCAGGCCATCGTGTCGGGCGCCATCGGCGGCGAGAACGTCAGCGAGACGGTCGAGGGCCGCGCGCGCTTTCCGATCAACCTGCGCTACCCGCGCGAATGGCGCGACACGCCGCAGCGCCTGGTCGAGCTGCCGGTGCTGACTCCACAAGGCCAGCAGATCACGCTCGGCACGGTGGCGCGCATCGTGATCAGCGACGGGCCGCCGATGCTCAAGAGCGAGAACGCGCGCCCGTCGGGCTGGGTGTTCGTCGACGTGCAGGGGCGCGACCTCGCCTCGGTGGCGCGCGACCTGCAACGAGCGGTGGCCGAGAACATCCAGCTCGAGCCCGGCATGAGCGTGAGCTTGTCCGGCCAGTTCGAGTTCCTCGAGCGCGCCAACGCGCGGCTGCAATGGGTGGTGCCGGCCACGCTGCTGATCATCTTCGTGCTGCTGTATCTCACCTTCGGGCGTTTCGACGAAGCGATGTTGATCATGGCCACCCTGCCCTTCGCGCTGATCGGCGGCGTGTGGTTTCTCTACGCGCTCGGCTATCACCAGTCGGTGGCCACCGGTGTGGGCTTCATCGCACTGGCCGGCGTGGCCGCCGAGTTCGGCGTCGTGATGCTGCTGTACCTGAAGCACGCGTTGCAGCCGCGGCTGGCCGCGGGTGCGCGGGCGTCGCGCGAGCTGGTGAGCGACGCGATCCGCGAAGGTGCGGTATTGCGTGTGCGCCCCAAGGCCATGACGGTGGCGGTTATCCTGGCGGGACTGGTGCCGATCGTGTGGGGCAGCGGCACCGGCTCGGAAGTGATGAGCCGCATCGCCGCGCCGATGCTGGGCGGCATGATCACCGCGCCGCTGCTGTCGATGTTCGTGATTCCGGCGGCGTACCTGTTGCTGCGGCGCCAGCGGGCGCGCGGCGCCTGATTGCCGCACCGACGCGAAGGAAGGCGCACCCTGCGCAAGGGTGCTCCGACAAGTGCTTCCGCGGCAGGCACCCGCAAGGCACACTGGCCGCATGAACCACCCGCACAGCCACGACCTGCGCCCGTTCCTGCACGCGCACACGTTCGGCGACGCCGCCGCGCCGCGCCGCGAACGCGCGTTGTGGTGGGTCACCGTGATCACGATCGTCACCATGGTGCTCGAGTTGGTGGTGGGCTACTGGAGCGGCTCGCTGGCGCTGGTGGCCGACGGCTGGCACATGGGCACGCACGCGCTGGCGCTCGGTGGCGCCGCGCTGGCCGCGCACTTTTCGCGGCGCGTGCACGGCAGCGAGCGTTTCGCGTTCGGGGGCTGGAAGATCGAGGTGCTGTCGGCCTATTCCAGCGGCATGCTGCTGCTGGCAGTGAGCGTGTGGATTGCCATCGACGCGGTGGCCACGCTGGCGTCGCCGCACCCGATCGCCTTCCTGCAGGCGATGGTGGTGGCGGTCAGCGGCCTGCTGGTCAACGCGGCGTGCGCCTGGCTGCTCGCGCGCGCCGGGCGTGCGCACGGCGGGCACGGCCACTCGCATGCCCATGATGGACATGGCGAGGCCCACCACGGCCAAGCGGCGCACCATCAGCATGGGCACGGCCACCGCCATCACGACCACAACTACCGCGCCGCCACGGTGCACGTGCTGGCCGACGCATTGACGTCGGTGCTGGCGATCGTGGCACTCGGCGCCGGGCTGGCCTGGGGCTGGCGCTGGCTCGATCCGGTGGTGGCATTGGTCGGTGGCGCGCTGATCGCGCATTGGGCGTTCGGCGTGCTGCGCGACTCGGCGCGCAGCCTGGTCGATGCCAGCCCCGATCTGCGGCTGCGCGACGCGGTGCGCGGCGCCATCGAGACCGACGGCGATGCCCACGTGGCCGACCTGCACGTGTGGCAGGTGGGCCCCACCGCCTGGTCGGCCGTGCTGAGCGTGGTGGCCGACCGGCCGCTGGCGCCCGAGACCTATCGCGCGCGGCTGCACGAGCTGGCCGGGCTGCAGCACGTGACGATCGAGGTCCATCAATGCCGCGGCGAGGCGCTGGCGTCGCATCGGTGACGCGCCGCAGCGCGCGCATGACTACGATGCGCGCTCACGAATTCACAACAAACCCATCACCGAATCGGAGACCGCCATGGCCGGGACCCCTTTGACCAACCACCAGATCCGCCTCGCGGCACGCCCGGTGGGCCTGCCCACTGCCGCCAACTGGGAAGCCACCGAAGAAAAGGTGAGCGAGCCCGCCGAAGGCGGCGTGCTGGTGAAAGTGCTCGCGTTGTCGCTCGACCCTGCGATGCGCGGCTGGATGAACGAGGGCAAGAGCTACATCCGCCCGGTGGAGATCGGCGAGGTGATGCGCGCCGGCGGTGTCGGCCGCGTGGTGGCATCGCGCAATCCGGCCTTCGCCGCCGGCGATCTGGTGGCCGGCACCTTGGGTGTGCAGGAGTATTGGTCGGTGTCGGGTGAACAGTTGCCCAAGAGCGGGCTGCACAAGATCGACCCGCGTCTGGGCTCCACCACGCAGTGGCTCAACGTGTTGGGCATGCCGGGCATGACGGCGTTCTTCGGCTTGCTCGATGTCGGCCAACCGCGGCCGGGAGACACCGTGGTCGTCTCGGGCGCCGCCGGCGCGGTGGGACAGACCGTGGGCCAGCTGGCCAAGATCAAAGGCTGCCGCGCGGTGGGCATCGCCGGCGGCCGTGCCAAGTGCGACTGGGTCGTCAAGGAGCTCGGCTTCGATGCCTGCATCGACTACAAGGCAGCGGCACCGGCCGGCGTGGAGCGCTGGGATGCGGTGCGCGAAGGGCTCAAACAGCACTGCCCGAACGGCGTCGACGTCTACTTCGACAACGTCGGCGTGCCGATCCTCGACGCGGTGCTGGCGCGCATCAACCGCAAGGCGCGCATCATGATCTGCGGTGCGATCGCGCAATACAACGCCACCGGCGGCATCCCGGGTCCGAAGAACTACATGTCGCTGCTGGTCAATCGCGCGCGCATGGAGGGCATGGTGGTGTTCGACTACGCCGAGCGTTTTCCGCAGGCGGTGGCCGAACTGGCGGGGTATCTGAAAGACGGCCGCATCAAGAGCAAGGAAGACGTGGTGCGCGGTGGCGTCGCGGCGTTTCCGTCGACGTTGCTCAAGCTGTTCTCGGGCGAGAACTTCGGCAAGCTGGTGCTGCACGTCGCCGACGAGTAGCTCGGCGGCGTGTCAGCGCAGCGGCGGCGTGCTCACCTGAACCGCGCGCGTCGCGCCGCCTTGCGCCTCGAGTTCGTCGGCACGCGCCTGCAGCATGCGGAACTGCGCTATGCGGCGGCGCGTGGCCGGGTGCGTGGCGCTGTCATTCAGCATCGGCTGGCGCATCAGCAGCGACAGCGCGTCGTCGAGCGTGGCGCCCAACGGGTGCGCGAGCGCGAAGCCATGGGCATCGGCCTCGTACTCGTGCCGATACGAGAGCTCGTGCGCGTCGTGCCCGAGCACGCCGGCCACGGGATCGGTGGTGTCGGGCCGCACATCGCCCGGAACGTGCTTGCGGTAAAGGGCACACAGCGCCTGCCAGTGCCCCAGCGTCAGATGGCTCAGCTCGTGCGCCAGCAACAGCAGGCGCTCGCCCTCGGGCAGGTCGCCGACCGCTTCGCCGACCACGAGCACGCGGCCCAGCATCGCCTCGGCCTGAACGCCGCCCTGCATCACCCGCAGTTCGAGCGATTGCGGTGCAATCCGGGCCTGGGCCAGCAGGCGATCGAAGGTCGCGCGCACCCGCTGGGTGCGTTCGCCGTCGGGGGCGGCGGCGACGCGTTGCTCGAGTCGCAACTGCTGCGAGCGCTCCAGCACGTCGACGATGTCGTTGGCACGAGCCGACGACATGGTCGCCACCAGCCAGAGAATCGCTCCAAGGATGCGCATGTCGGTTCCGCCTGAGTCTGCACCTCACCTGAGCACAAGTTCGTCTACGCGAGGTCAACACACCAGGAAGCAATCCACGCGCCACCCCCGGGGGGTTACGGTGGGCTTCCCACCTGTCTGCAGGATCGGTGTTATGCGAACGGCGCGAAAGTCGCTGCGTGTGCGAGCTGGGAGCATCCCCACGCGGGGTGTCCTCGGTGGGGACACCCCAGCGCTCGTGCGCGCAACCGCTCGCGGCGGGGTGAAGGCGTGTTCGGGCGTCTAGAAGTGGATGCCGCGCATC